>JACRFN010000085.1 GCA_016217875.1 Candidatus Kerfeldbacteria bacterium | reverse complement strand
CATGCTTTGGTTGTCGGTTGTCAGTTGTCGGTTGAATAAAAAGGGTTACTCGGTTGTCAGTTGAATGAAGAATTCTTCCTTAACTGACAACCGACAACTGCCTGTACCGCCACCTGACGCATACTCTTAGTCAATTTGATAGCGTTTAACTGAACTAGGCGCAAAAATTTAGCCGTTATCTTTTAAAAGCTAAAGTTAGGCGATGTAAAGCAGAAGCTGCGGCTAAAAAGAACCCTCACCTAAAGCCCTCTCCCAAAGGGAGAGGGAGATTAATCGGGGCCCCAAAAAATCTGAAAGATTTTTGGGGTGAAACCCCCAGTTAAATTATAAAAAAATGCTAGTAGAGGCTGTGGGAATGTGGATAACTCCTTACTCTCCAAAGCTATTCCCTAAGGAGTTATCCAAGTCCTGTGGAAAAGTCGGTTTTATCCATTTCTGCATGGCAGGTTGAGTCGCGGCGACTTTTCCACAGGACGGCATTTCCACAGCCTCCACCCCTGCCTGCGTAGCAGGCGAATTTAATTCTAGTTTAGATAATTTATGGCTCCTTATTTGGGTTATTAGATGATTCTGTAACCAATTGTTCTGCCAGGTTTTTATACTCGAGCACCAGCTTTTGACCCATCTTGGTAACAAAAGCGGTTTCGGCCACCGTCAGCCCGCGGCTGATGCAAAACCTGACCATTTCCAAGGAGGTGGTATAGCGATCCTGAGATAGCTCATCGTGATAAGTCTCTCGCTTGATCTGGGTGGGGGATTTGCCCTCCAGATATTTCTTGCGGCAGATAAGCACCTTATGTGTAACGCTGCCGCCCATATCATGGACGGTGCCCCTTCTGGGCAAAACTATGTTATGCCCTTTCTCATAGGCGGCTATATCGTTAGCCACACAACTGCGGCTTCTCTTTAGAATTAGGGCTACATCGGTTTCGGCCAAGGTGCCTTGTTGGTTGTCAGCCTGGGTAAACAATCGGGCTTCGGCAGCTCGAACAATGTCAATCCTGGGTTTCCCCTGCTGATAGGCTTCTATGTCCTCAGTAGCTACCACATCCAGCAGTATCGGTACTAAGCGGGTATGCTGCATGGTTTTCCCATAGCCAGGGTCGTCCTTGGCTACGGCAAACCAGAGCATTTGCCCAGCCTTGATGCGGGTCAGCGGAGGAAGGTATTTGTCCAGTAACTCCCTTAGGGCTTCTACCAGCACCTCTACCGTAAGCGGGCCTAACAGCCCCGGTAGTTGTTCTAAGAGGAAGTTTCTGAGCACCGTATCCAGGGTTTTGGCCGCCTGAGGTTCATACAGGGATTGAGCGGCTGTCTTACCAGTCTTGGCCAGCATCAATGCCTCACCTCCTGACTCTTTTTTTGGGAGATCGAGGCTAGGTTATCGGCAATAGCCAAGACCTCCTGCAGGCGCTCTTGAGCTTGAGGATTCTGCTGATATTTGTGGTATAAGGCCAGGTACTCCCGAACCAGCGCCTCTGATTTTCTAGTGCTAAAGGCTATTTCCACACAGTGAAAGCCCTTAGCGGCTAAGTAGGCTATCCTAGAGAAGCTGGTGATATATTCCTCCACCGCCTTCAGCGAGTGGATGATATACAACGAGATTTTATAGATGGAAAACCGCCGCTCTATGTATAACTCAATGGTCTTAACCCGATGGGTAAGCCCCTTGCCAATGTCTTTCTGTTGCCCCCGGGTAGGGATATAAAGCCCCTGGGCTTTGAAAAAGGCGATGTCCCGCTGAACGGTGCGCAGCCCACAGCCAAAGATTTTATAAGCCAGATCCTCCTGGGTGAGGAGAACCCCCTGCTCGCTGGCTTCATTGGTAATGCGGGCTATCTTGAAGCGACGCAGTAAGCTTATCCCGTGATCAGTTACCGGGCACTCTATCTGCTGGCCCTCTTTATTGAGCATGATGAATTTGCGGCGAGTCCTTACCTCCTGGTCTTCGCTGCCGGCATCAAGGGTAACTATGGCTTGACCAAACTGGCACATGCTTAACGGCTTCCCAGCCGGCTCGCTGACCAGGATACCCAGTACCTTCATCTGGCCTGGCCGCACGGTATGGTCTTTCTCGTACTCGCTACTGCCGTGGCCATCAATGTTATAGATGGTTTTAGCTGTCTTTAAAATTTGACCGGCGCT
>JACRFN010000083.1 GCA_016217875.1 Candidatus Kerfeldbacteria bacterium | reverse complement strand
CGCCCCTTGTTTCGCATATGGCGGGATCCCGCTTTTGCGGGAGAGCCTTGAGCCTTGAACTGCAAAAATTGCAAGTTCAGTATCCCCTGTTACACACTGGCCTTCTACGTGCAATTTCTGCGCAGGAGCAGTGGTGCCGATGCCGAGGTTGCCGCCGGTGAATAGTGCTGAATAAGTAGCGTTGGAAAATGTGGGAGTGCCGGTAAAGGTGTTCGCAGAAGTGCCGGATTGAGTGTATCCTCCTGAAGTAGTAATGCCGGTTACTCCGGTTAATGCTCCAGCTGTAGAGATATCTAAAGCTGATGATTCCAATTGAAAGGTTCCGCTAGCATTGCCAATAGAGCTAGCAGCTGTGCCAGTGGTATTAATTGCAGTAGTGCCGGTTAAGGTTAAGCCGCCAGTTCCTTGGAGCAAGCCAGAGCCAGAATTAACTCCTACTGCAGTAAGTGCTCCGGTTGAGGAAACCTGGAACTGAGAGGTTGAGCCAACTGAGAACTTGGCTTGAGGATCGGTGGTGCCGATGCCAACGCTGCCGGTGGTTGTGGCTAGATAGGTGCTGCCGGTTACGGTGAGAGTGCTTAAGCTTGAAGAACCAGTAGTAGAGGAGATATTGCCATAGATAGTGCCAGTGGCGCGAATATCTCCGCTAACGTCTAATTTAACAGTAGGCGAGGTTAAGCCAATGCCCAGATTGCCCTGCCTGATTACTGAATTTGCCGGGCTACCACTCCGGGTCCCCTCAATTTCAAGCACGCCTTTGATAAACATATCGCTCTTTGTGCTGGCAAGCATTGCGCTTTCTCCAGTGGAAGGGTCGCCGATTTGAATACCTGCGCCAAAATCACCTGAATAGCCGGACATCAGGTAAAGACTGCGGTTAAACATAAACCTGCCTGCTGAAGAGCTCCCCCATCTCATAAACCTGATTTCACCTGTCCCGCCTCCCCAGCCTCCGTAGCCGCCGCCAAAATAACTATCCGGCTCGCCAAAGGTCAGGCGCGGGGCATTATAATAATTACTTCCATCTGAACTGTAAGGATCATAATTAGCGCCTATGGCTAAGTTTCCATAAAGGACTTGCGCACCAGTATCAGTTAAGGGCGAAGGCCCATAATCTATGGCTAAGGGGCCTTCCACTAAAGTTACGCCGTCAAAATAAGCCCAGACATTGCTTGAGGTAGCGCTGCCTAAGACTGCCGGGCTAGCCTGGCTCACCCCGCTTGAATCAGGATTATTTACGCTAACAGGGATGAGGTATATTCTTATTTTGAGTTCTCCTGTATTATCAACGGTAGTAGGAAATGTCCAGATAAAGTTCTGCCAGCTAGTGGTCAGGCTTATATTTTTGGCCTTAACAGGAGCGCTAGCTGAGGCTAAGTAAGAATAACCTATTGAGCCAGTCAGGGTGCCGGTATCGCATTTTGCCCAGAGAGAGATAGTCAGGTTTTTCCCTCTTAAGCGGTCTGCTTCTCCCAGGGCGCCTAAGTTCCTCTGGGTGGCATCGCCGCCGGCGTCTACTAAGTAGGAGAAGATGCTATAGGTAAGTGCAAGCAGATTAGTGGCATCGCTATCTATGATCTTGGCATAGTTATTGCCAAACTTTGCCGTGAGGTTTGAGGGGTCGCTGACTATCTGCAAAATGCCTGAAGGGGCTGTGCCGGAACTGGTGCCGGTCTGCACTGACCAGCCAGCAGGCTTATTGGATTCAAAACTTCCATTGCGCAGCAAATTGCGCACATTGGTGTTAAAACTCGTGCCTGTTGAGATAACCGTCTTCTTGCTGCCTGCGGAATCAAATACGCTGAAGTTGCCAGCAGTGTCAAATTCAAAAAGAGGATTTATAGAACCACCGACGGGCTTCTTAACCAAACGCAGGGTCTGCTGCGGCCCGGTGTCCGGATTAAACTCTAAGGCATAGGAGGGCTGAGTGCCGCTGGATTTGCTAAAGGTAATGTAGGCCGGGCTGGAGGATTGGGTGACAATTTCTTTGGAGAAGGTAAAGGCGCCGCTGCCGCCTGTGCCGGCAGTGTCGCCGTAAGAGATGGTCTGGGCAGTGGTGGTGCCAAAAGTAATGGAATTATTATTGCGCACATTTAAGCTGGTCATTGAGACCGGGCCTGAGAAATAAAACCAGCCAGTCTTATTGCCCTGGGTGTAATCATCATCCCAGAGCAAATATTCAGAGCCGTTGGAAGGAGCATGGTCATCATCTGCTTGCGTGGAGCGGCCTAAGTAGATAATGCCGTCGGACTCTACAGCAGGGCTGGTGCCGGCAACCAGGATAGTGCCGTTTATGGCCAGATTAGCTGAACTGGCGCCAGTGGTGCCAATGCCAACATTGCCGCCTAGCACTGCCAAGGCTGCTGTGCCAGGGGAGCTGGTGCCGATGCCGAGGTTGCCAGCAGTGTCAAAGCTAGTGTTAGCGGTTCCAATGTTATAGACGCGCTTGGAGTTCATATTCAGGTCACCGCCAAAGGAGAGTGTGCCGCCAGTAACTGTGACCCCGCCGATGTAGGTGTCGCCATTAACATAGAGCCTGTAAGCCCCAGGATCGGTGGTGCCAATGCCCACGTTGCCTGATGCCTGGACGATTAAACCTGAGCTGGGTGCTGTGCCCACTTGCAGCAGGCCCTGGGGGTTGGTGGTCCCGATGCCGACATTAGCGCTGATATAGGTGTTGTGGCAGATGATGCCGCCGAAGAAAGAGGTCGAAGGTCGAAGGTCGAAGGTGGAAGGCGAGGTAGGGCTGAGGCTACGGCCGACCTTACCACCTACGCGGTGTGGAGACGACCTCCCTCTCCTCACCGCGTAGGTGGCAGGGTCACCTTGACCCTTGATCCAATGGCCGGCCACGAAGTTATGCGTGCCTTCAACCTCTATGTCGTAGACCTGCTCCCTACCGACGTATTCAATGGAAGTAATCTCATCAATCACTACATCTGAATTAACAAAATACTTGACAAAATTTTCTTCTCTGTTAACATTATTTTGTATGTTAGCTAAAGAGGAATTTGAAACAATTTCTGATTTCTTTCTTGACGGAGCAAAGATTATATTCGCGTCGTTGGTAGTAGGCGTATTTACTCCTGGAGCGACAACTAAAACCCCCTGGTTTACGTTTGTGACAGGCGCGGCTTCCGCCGTAGCATTTTTGACAATTGCCATGAAATTAGCCAAAATATCAGAAACAAAGGAAACGAAAGTATGACCCTTATGCATTTTTATATAGCCGCCGGTATTCTGGCCTTGGTGATTTATCTGTGGGTCATCTGGCAAGACAGAAGGTAAAGCCCTATGAATAGAGAAGTTATTCTCTTTATTATTGCCTGCGTGGTACTTGTGGTTGACTTCATCGTGGTGCTGAATTATCCCAGAAGGCAAGCTCATTGAAGAAACCACAATTTTGTCTCCTACTGAAAGCCCTGCCACCTTTATCCATTTGAATCCTGGTATAGAAGAATCAGCAAAATTAATATCTCCTTCAAGAGAAAAGCCCATAGCTGTTATAGCTGGTTGAGCTTTATCCTG
>JACRFN010000079.1 GCA_016217875.1 Candidatus Kerfeldbacteria bacterium | reverse complement strand
GCTTGATAATACGGAAGAGCAAGCGGCTCATATAGACCGTCTGCTTGACAGTTTAAAGCATTAAACTTATACTGACGGGCTCTTTATAGAGCCTGTTTTTAAATCCGAATTACTAATGTCTAATTTCTAAATAAACTCCAAGCCCCAAGGTGTAAAATTTTAGAAATTAAAAATTAGAAATTAGGATTTAAGTTCATGTATATATGCTTAATCGGGCTTTGCTAGTACAGCTTACTCGTTTAGTTTTACGCTCAGAACGAATTTTGGTTGTGAGCCACGCCAATTGCGGTGATGCTACTGGGTCTGTCACCGCGCTTTATTTGGCTTTGACGCGTTTGGGTAAGCAAGTGACGGTTTTTTTACCGGCGCCGGTGCCAAAATCATTTCGCTTTTTGCCCCGGACCGAGATAATCAAAACCGATCCGGCCGTTATTAAATGGTCAGACTTTGATTTGTTTTTGTGCGTAGATGCCGCTGAGCCAAAGTTGACCGGTTTGGAGTCCCGTTGGTCTGAGCGGCCAGCCAGTTTGACGACGGTTAATTTTGACCATCATCACACTAACACTGGCTACGGTGACTTAAATTTAATCGACAAGGAATCATCAGCGGCCTGTGCCATGCTATACGAATGGTGGCAATCGTCAGGCTGGTTTATTGACCGCCAGATAGCAACTTGTTTGTTAACCGGTATTTTGACTGATACCGGGTCTTTTTCCAACCCGGGAACTAACGAGGTTGCTTTACGTACAGCCTCCAGCCTGATATTGCAAGGAGCCAGCATGGGCCGGGTGTTGGATCAAGTGGTGAGAAACAGGACTTTGGTTGAACTTAAGTTATGGGGCCGGGCCCTGGAACGTTTGCAAGAGAATGCTAAACTTGGGCTGGTTACTACTATTATTACCCAAGCCGACATTGCTGAACTTGGTGCGACGGCAGAAGCTTTGGAGGGTGTGGCTAATTTTCTTAATGAATTGCAGGGCCCGCGCGCCATTATGGTATTAAAAGAGCAGTCAGATGGTACGGTCAAGGGCAGTCTGCGTACTACTAGAGATGATATTGACGTGGCGGCCCTAGCTGCCTTGTTTGGTGGCGGCGGCCATCGCAAGGCGGCTGGGTTTACGGTACCGGGGAGATTGGTGGAAACCGAGCAGGGGTGGAGAGTAGAAGAATAGGTGGAAAGACTTTTTCGGCTTAATACCTTAGGTTGTATAAAAAAATCGCAGCGGCTACTATGAGCACTGCGATTTTAGATTCCCGCGTTGGTGTTTTCTACCAACGCAATATGAATTGTCCGAGTACGGTTTCCAAGCCGGTCTGGGCGATTACAGCGTTACATTTTATGTCGCAATCGTGCGGCAGATGGATAATGAATCCGGGCGTTATCCTATTTTCCGCTTTCACGTTTTCATACCGTACAAGCGTCGTCAGCCAGGGTAATGTTTTGTGTATGCCCAAGACTGAGTAGTTGGTTGAGTCCTTGGAGGTTATGGCTTCAGCTTCCACTTGAAGCGAATCAAGGCAGCCCACAAAGTTTATGTTCCGCGCGTGAACTGGCCCGAGACGCTGACTCAGACCACAGGACAGAAACTCGCCAAAGGTATAGCGACCGAGTAGATACTTATCCCATTTTCCATCGTTTAGTGTATTGATGTTTCCACCCAAGCGGTCGCCGCTAAATGCCGCAACCTTCCACACGAACCCACTGATAGTGCCCGCGACCTGAAGGCCATTACTTCTCGCCACAACCACTTGGTCAGCTCCTGAGTACAAGACCGTTGGGTTGCGGTCTACCCTATAGTAATTGGTCCCTAAGCTGAACTCAGGTCCAAACCGCCCCACCTTGACGAAGTCGATTCCGGCAAACGGTTTTCTCCACTCCAGACTTAAGTTGTGGATGATTTTGGGCGGGCCTTGTGGCGCAATTATAACTTCCAGCGTCAGGTTGCTATCTAAGGCCCTGTTGGCAATGAGCCAAACGTGTTTGAGTTTCAAGCTAGCATCAGCCCCTCTCGGAATCTCCTGTATCCAGAACCCAAATCCGCTGAGCTTGAGCTCTTTGGTTTCTTGACCAATAGCTTCGCTTTCTACTAGGCAGGTCAGTAGGGCGAATATGACGGTTATTTGTTTTACCATCACAACCTCCGGTTGTTGATGAATAGGAATGTATGCTAAACGGGTAGTTTATCTTTATTGTTATTTCCCAACCATTATGTTTCTAATCGCCAATCGCTGAGCTACAGCTTGACGATTAATGGGCAAGCCTATATCATAGTAAATGAGTGATTAATACCACCATATGGTGGCATTAATCACCATAGATATATGTACCAGGAAATCTTCGAGGGCCTGGGGCTTAGCCCCAATGAAGCTAGAATTTACGAGGCCATGGCAGAAAGGGGCGAATCCTCTATTAGCGATATCGCTGTGGCGGCCCAGGTGCACCGCCGCAACGCTTACGACGTCATCCAGCGGCTCATTAACAAGGGCTTGTGTTTCCAGATCTTTTCCACTACGGAGAATCGCTATAATGCCGTAGATCCAGACAAGCTCTTGGAGCTCGTAGGCGAAAAGCAAAAACGGCTCGAGGCGGTGCTCCCTGAGCTCAAGAAGAAATTTCGCACGCGACTCGCGCCTGAGGAGGCGTACATCTACCGTGGTTATGCCGGCCAAAAAAACATCTGGCAGGATATACTACGTGTGGGCGAAAATGTTTTAAATATCGGAGCTAAAGCGCAGTGGTTCGACCCCAAACTTGAAGCGAGCCGGGCCGCTTTCTTTAAAGAAGCTAACCGTAAGAGTGTTAAATTCTTTTTACTTTTTGACTATGAGATAAAGGTTCAGCTGCCTCGTTTCCCTAAAGAATATCCGGCCAAACTAGAATACCGCTTCTTGCCCAAGGAGTACTCCACAAATTCAGTAGTAAACATTTTTGGAGACTATGTTGTTACGTATGCGGGGATTAGTGTTGGAAAAATGAGTGAAAACACAGTATTCTTCATCCTTCACAGCCAGGATTTAGCTGAGAGTTATCGTAGGTGGTTTGGGTACATGTGGGATAAATCTCTTCCCGTCGGACGAGATATCTAGACCGGAGAGCCGGAATTACTTATACTACTACCGTATGCCCAAGAACCTGAATCTTATCCCCATGGTGGTGGAAAAGTCGCAGTTTGGCGAGCGGGCTTATGATATCTACTCCCGCCTGCTTAAGGAGCGTATCATCTTTTTGGGCGATCCGATTGACGATGATTTGGCCAATGCCGTCATCGCCCAGCTGCTGTTTTTAGAGAGCCAGGATCCTAAACGTGAAATTAAGCTCTACGTCAATACGCCCGGAGGTCTCGTAACTTCTGGTATGGCCATTTATGACACTATGCAGTACGTCAAGTGTGACGTGGCCACCATTTGCGTCGGCATTGCTGCCTCGATGGGCGCCGTGTTGCTGGCGGCCGGAACCCGCGGCAAGCGTTTTATTCTGCCTAATGCCGAGGTGATGATTCACCAGATTATGGGCGGAGCTGAGGGGCAGGCGACTGATATTAAAATCCGGGCTGAGCACATTTTACGTTTGCGTGACCGGTTGAATAAGATTTTGGCGCGTCATACTGGACAGTCTTTGGAAAAGATTGAGCACGATACCGACCGTGATAATTTTATGACGGCCGAGGAGGCGCTTAAGTACGGTAT
>JACRFN010000086.1 GCA_016217875.1 Candidatus Kerfeldbacteria bacterium | reverse complement strand
CCCTGACAGCGCCAAAAAACAAAGCCTGCTGAAGTTCGACGCCATACTGGGCTTAGGCATTAGAGAAGTTAAACCGCTAAATATTCCGCCGGCAGTAACGGAATTGATAACCAAACGGGAAGAAGCCCGCCAAGCCAAAGAGTGGGCTAAGGCTGACGAATTCCGTGGTCTTATTAAAAGTCACGGCTTTACTGTGGATGACACCGACCTGGGGCCGGTGGTTAAACCAGTACGATAAAACTCTATGACTATTAACAAACCCAACCTGCTCAAAATTACTTTGGGCTTGGGAGCTTTGTATTATTTAATGGGGGCGGTAGCGCACTATGGGGGCCTAACCATTTTCCCCTTTTTTGACGCCGGTCTATATATGCCTTACCAAGACTCGGTTATTGCGCTGGTGGCCGTTATCTTGTCACTTATCCTGCTAACCATCGCTCGGGATCCTGTTAAAAACATAGACACTTTAAAAGTAGTCATTATCGGCGCCACCCTGGCCAGTATTTTCAGCGTGGTCATAATCTGGAAAATTGATTTCGCGGCACTGGGCGCGCCGGGCAAAGAGCTCCAAACCGTGGTGGAAGGAATATTGGGGTTTGTTTTTGTCGGCTTATTGCTTTGGCTGTACCCGCAAAAGACGGATTAAAAAACAATCTCTAAATGTATAAAGCTCCCCTACTTCCCTATAGGGAAGCTTTTTATTGGTAAAAATATATCTGCGTTTTATGTCCACCTGGACATAAAACGCAACATATAAAATAACATAAAAAAACAGCTACCATAGTTACGTTGAAAAAATTAAAAATAACGGAGGAGAAATCGACTGATGGATTTCATTCGGCTCCAGGCGCCGACCTGCCACAGTCACTTAACAGGTCCTCTATTTCATCAGGACCATTTTTTTTGTTTCCACGAACGAACCGGCTTGCAGGCGGTAGATGTACGTACCACTGGTTAACCGCGAGGCGTCGAGGGTAGCGTTGTATACGCCAGGTGTTTTAACTTCATTCACCAGCGACACCACTTCCCTACCCAAAACATCAAATACTTTCAGAATGACATTTCTTGTTTCTTTAATCTTATATTCGATGTTCGTTGTCGGGTTGAATGGATTGGGATAATTCTGATTCAAGATAAAATCCCCAGAATTAGGCCTACGACTGTCAACAAGGGTGGTACTCACACTTCTTGCCAGGATAATCGCTTTTTCCGGGTTCAAAATCGGTATTACGCCCATCACAGTCTGTATGCTGTCAGCCGAAGCGACAATGATTTCTCTTACCTTGGCCGGGATTAGGTTAGGATTAACCGCTAACATCAAACCCACAGTTCCAACCACAAAGGGGGTAGCCATACTCGTCCCCGCCAGATAGCCGTAAGTTTTCTGTAGTGAATATCCTAAGGAGGTGTCATTGAGCATAACGTCATAGGTCGGGAAAGTTGACAGAATATTCTCGGGGTCATTCTTCAGCCCTGTCCCAACACCACCAGGTGCATACACATCCACAAACCAGCCTCGGTTTGTATATGAAGCAAGAACGCCGCTTCGGTTAATCGCGCCAACAGTTATGACAGTCGGGAAACCGTCGCGTTCACCGCTCTGGGTTGAGAACTTTCCAAAGAAAGCGGGAAAACTCTGAGTTTCGCTTCCCCCATTACCAGCAGCGACAACTGAAACAACGCCGTGGCTATGAGCGTAGAGTATAGCCTCCTCCAGAATCCTAGAATATCCGCTTCCCCCGAAACTCATATTGAGCACTTGGCAACCGTCGTGAACAGCGCGGTAAATGGCATTAGCAATCCAACTGTCCTGACCCCACCCATATCTGGTAAAGGCTTTGTAGCTGCAGATTTTGGCATATTGATCTATGCCATTCACTCCAATCTTATTGCCTGACGTCGCGCCGACAATCCCAGCGACATGGATCTCGTGGCCACTGTAATCGGTAACGGTCGCGTCCAATGAATCGTAAGAGTTATCCACAAAATTTAAAACAACAGGAAAACGTGTGCTATCCAGATCAGGATGCGACCAAACACCATTCCTCAAAGGACTGCCAGTGCCAATTAAACCAATCTTAACAGTAGAACTACCCTTGGTAATAGCCCAAGCTTTCCGAAAATCACCCTGCCACATACCAGAGTTAGCTGTAAGACCCCACTGTAAGCTGAATAAACTATCCCCTCAAAACTTTGAATCTGTCGCTTCTGGTCAACCTCAGTGTAGATGCCAAGGCTGTTAAGTTTGCCGATCACGGTACTATCCGCACTATCCGCTCCAAAAGAAGACCAACCCGGAATTGATTCCTTGACTTCAGAAAAACCCAATTTTTTTAGGTTTTCAGCATTCGTCTTGGCAACGAACCTTTGCTGAGGGGCCATCTTTAGCTGCGCCAAGGCCATACCCGAGAGCGCCACGACCAACGCGGCGATCATAGCGATAAATACCGAAAATCGAATTAAATTTTTCATGTACTATGTCTCCTTATTGTGAAATTATTGTTTTCCACTACCCTTTGGGGTGTGGCATTATTTTACTGTATTTTTGGTTTCTCGCTATCTTACGCTTTCAGATATAGCCTGTCAAGCCGCATAATTAACACCATCTGCCGCTGATACGGTTGTCAATCTCACTCGTGCCTGTTAGTCTAGATGCTGCTATGACCAATTTTTGGACCACGCTCGCTAAACCCATTCTGGCCCTGGCCCCCATGGCCGGGGTGACTGACACGGCTTTCCGCCAATTATGCAAGGCCTACGGGGCCGATGTCATTTACACTGAGTTCGCCTCGGCTGATGCTTTGGTATATGAGAATAAAAAAACCCGCGCTATGCTGGCCTATGCGCCGGCAGAACAGCCGGTAGTATGCCAAATCTTCGGACATAAACCTGAGGTCTTTTTTAAAGCTGTCAAAATCCTGGAGGAGATGGGCTTTGCCGGCGTGGATATCAATTTCGGCTGTCCGGCCTATAAAATTGTAAGGTCAGGCGGCGGCGTCAAGCTGATGCGCAACCTGAACCTATGCTATGAACTGGTGCAGGCGGCCTGCGAAGCAAGCTCTCTGCCGGTTTCGCTAAAACTTCGCGCCAGCATCAGACGTGGAGCCAACACCAATGATAAAGTAGAAAATAGCACGGATGAAGTGGACGCCTATGAGTGTAACCTGGATGTGGTCACCGCCCTCAACCTGGTGGAAAAAATAAAGACTTGCCTGTAGCCGCCATTATGCTGCACGCGCGCAGTTACGAGCAGCCGTTTGATGGAGATTTGCAACTGGATATTTTCCAAGAGGTGCGCCGGCTATGGCCAGGGATTCTACTTTTCAACGGCGGTGTTTACACGCCAGAAAAGGCTAAAGAAGTCTTGGCGGCTACTAAGGCTGACGGCTTGGGTATAGCGCGCGGCGCCTGGGGCAAACCCTGGCTTTTTAGCCAAATCAAACAATACCTGACTACCGGCACCTACGACTCACCTACTTGGGAAGCCATAAAACAAGTAATGTTGCGCCACGCTCAGCTGGCCCTGGCTCATAAAAACGACTATGGTTTGATTGAGTTGCGCAAACATCTGGGCTGGTACACCAAAGGCCGCCCCAACGCCAGCGATTTAAGAGCTAAATTAGTACGCGTTTCTGCTTTGGATGAATTAACTGCTATTTTGGCAAACGCTTAAATAACTTACAAAATTTTTCACTACTTTCCTATTTAGGCAAATAGGAAAGTAGTGATTGATAAATAAAAAACGGCCGAGGTGACAGAGATCACTACAGCCGTATTCTTGGCGACTTAGCCAAGAGATTTTTTTGTTTTGGTGGTTGGAGGTCGCCCCACATCAATTATAGACAGGGCGTACGGCTTAACTCCCTGCACCTCGCCGCCGTGTCTGCTGGTACCGAATAAAACAGTACTGACAGTAGACTCGCCGGCAAAATACAGAGTGAACTGCTGGCCGCCGGTGAAGGTCTCCCTAATC
This sequence comes from Candidatus Kerfeldbacteria bacterium, assembly GCA_016217875.1. Classification (GTDB taxonomy): domain Bacteria; phylum Patescibacteriota; class Patescibacteriia; order Veblenbacterales; family UBA10138; genus JACRFN01. The sequence goes on along the minus strand of JACRFN010000086.1, from coordinate 1,724 downwards.
TCCATCAACTCACCGTAAGAAACATCAAGCTCCTTGAATTCACCAATGGTCATAGCAGGCCTCCTTCACCCTCCGTTGGGCCGCACCGCATTTTGTCAAACCATGACCAAATAGCAACTGATAGCAAGACCAAACCCAAGCCAGCAAGGAAAATCACGCGTGCTGACAGGCTTCTGTCGAAACCAAATAGCCAGCAACCTATGGCTCCGCCCAACAACATGGCGGTACCTGGTATAAGCAAACTCAGCCAGCGGAATCCGGCGATTAGGCCAAGCAGCAAGGTTACGACAAAAATCAGGCATGACAGGAAAAAGACCACCGCGACCGCCAACGGCTTGTGAAACATGAGATGCTCCAAAAAACCGTTAAGCGGTATATCGCCCAGCATAAGGGTGACAGCCAAAATCATGAACCACATGGGCACCGACAGGCGGCGGCAAAGCCTTTGCCGTCGGACTAGGAACGATTCTTGATTATTCATGATAACTCCCTGCAGTATTGATGATTTGTGATTTGATTGAACTATGTTTATTTATTTTGTATTCCCGCCATCTTAATACATTAAGCCTTTTATGTCAACCTATTTAATTTCTAATTTTAAAAAATACCGGCCTGATTCAGACCGGCTCGGTAGACTATAAGGACTATGTTACACTGTCTCGGCTATTGTTTCGTTCAGCCACTCTACTATTTTATCTAACTTCTCTTTAAGCGGCGGCACATCCTCATCACTAGCCTTATCTGTATAAACGTCAAGTAGCTCTGCCAGCGGCGTACCTAGTAAAAGCTCGCCGCGCACATCCACATAATACGGGTCGCCCTGATCAAGACTTAATGACCGGAGCAAATCATCAACCTCTGCCGCCGAACGCCGCCTTAATTCAGGCGCCAGCATATTGTCTTCCTGAGAATCTCCAAAATCAAAACCTGGCTGAGCTGCCATATGTTTACTCCTAGGCGCTTTTAGACGAGGCTGGGATAATGAGCATGGCTAAGGCTGGCGCGGTCAGCCAGACAAAGCGCGAAACCTCGCCCGCGAATACCTGTTGCGTCAGCGGCGCCAGCTGAGCCAAGGCCTCGGCCGGCAAAAAAGACATAATGATTGATACCAGCATACCCACGTGCAACACGGAAAACAGCACCACCTGCCACCAACTGACGCTAGAGTCAGCGGCACCCAGAGTGCGCATCAAACCAGAACGTGAGAGCAGGAAAAACAGCACTAAAAATACGACCAAGAAAGAAGTCAGACGAAAAGCGAACAGCTCGCCCAAGCCCACGTCTGCGCTCAGGCTTTGCAGACCAGGCGCGCTATTGGCCACGGCCAGGGCCATGTATAAACCCATCATCATGACAATGATGCGATCGCGGCCCAAAGAGAAGCCATAAAGAAAAGCGGCCAACACGGCAAACAGAATAATAAAAAGATCCCAACTCGGATCAGCCCAATTAACCTGGGCTAAGAGCTTGGGGACGTCAACCGCGGGCTGCGTGGTGGCCTGAGCCAGCTGAATCATGGTGTTTGTTTAACGACATTATTAATTATAGCACGTTTTAAAAAAAGAAAAGAGAATTGCATTTACTAGCCGAATTCTATCCGTAGTGCCCCACCTTTGATACCCGAGCATAGCTTGGCTAAACTTAGCCACTATGCACAAACTCACATACTTTGAACGACAGGTGCTGGAGAGCGGTCTCAGGGTCGGCAAGAGCGTTCGGGCCAT
>JACRFN010000081.1 GCA_016217875.1 Candidatus Kerfeldbacteria bacterium | reverse complement strand
CTAGCCCATTCCCTTGCGTTAGGAAGTAGCTTGCTGGGCTTTAAAATTTTAAGCAAGTCTGCTCTGTGATAGGGTTTGGCTTTAGCCTAAATATATGCTAAACTAAGCCTGTTATTTATGCCCCGTAATACAACTTCGCTAGCGCTTTTTATAACTGCCAGACAGCTGAATAAAGTGACTTGTTTAAGGTCATTACTTTCTAATTACTTGTTCGTTCATACTCGCGCTGAGGCGAGAGAGCGAGGTTGATATACTGGGTATGATTATTCAATGGTACGGGCAAGCTTGCCTTAGGGTACAAACAAAGCCGGGACCAAACGGCGAGGTCACGGTTCTTTTTGACCCGTATGATCCCAAAATCGGCCTTAAATTACCCAAACTGACAGCTGAAGTAGTGGCCGTGACCCACGATCATTATGATCATAATTATCTTCAGGCTGTGGGGGGTGATTATTTCCTGATCAAGGGTCCGGGAGAGTATGAGGTTAAACAGACATTTATTTATGGTATTCCCGGCTGGCATGATAGTGCCGGAGGTAGTGAGCGTGGCGCCGTGACTATGTATTTACTGCAGGCCGAGGGTATGTCTTTTGCTCACTTAGGCGATTTGGGCCAAACTCAACTAACGGATGAGCAGCTAGAGCAGCTGGAAGGCGTTGATGTACTGGCTTTGCCTGTAGGCGGCGTTTACACCATCAATGCCAAGCAAGCCGCCGCCATCGTGGCTCAGGTTGAGCCGCGCATAGTCATACCGATTCATTATCACTTGCCTGGGTTAAAGGTCGGCGCGACCCTGGAGCCGGTAGAAAAATTTGTACGCGAGTTGGGGTTGGCGCCGCAGACAGAAGACAAATTTAAATTTGCTAAAAAAGATTTACCCCAGGAAGAAACCAAACTAGTGATTTTACGGCCTCAGGCTTAGCCTCTTTCGATATGACGCGGCCAGCTCGTCAGCCTGCTTCTTCCTCCCGTCCAGTGATTCCACCGCCTGATCGCCGCCGTTTAGTTCTGTTCATTTTAACTCTGGTTGCCGTGACCGTCGTTGGTTTATTTACCATTTACTACAATTTGCGCCTACCAGTAAAAAACGGCGGTTTGGACTTGTTTCAACTAATAGCTCAGCGTTTTCGGGAAAGTCCCACCTTACCGCGTTAATCACCCAGCTAAACAATGACCACTGAAGATTCAAAATTAAAACCGGCTCGGGCCGTCACCTCGCGCCCCATTACCGAGGAGATGCAGGAGTCGTACCTTGATTACGCCATGAGCGTCATTGTAGCTCGCGCCCTGCCGGATGTGCGTGATGGCTTGAAACCGGTACATCGACGTATTTTGTACGCCATGTGGGATCTAGGCCTCCGGCCCGGCGCCAAGTTCCGTAAGTCGGCCACGGTGGTGGGTGAGGTTTTGGGTAAATATCACCCGCACGGCGATATTGCGGTGTACGATTCCATGGTTCGCTTGGCCCAAAGCTTTGCCATGAGGATCCCCTTGATTAATGGCCAGGGTAATTTTGGTTCAGTGGACGGTGACTCGGCTGCCGCTATGCGTTACACCGAGGCCAAGCTGGCCGGCATATCAGAAGAAATTATAAATGATATAGACAAAGAAACGGTTGATTTCATACCGAATTACGACGGCTCAACCAAGGAACCGCGCGTGTTGCCGGCCAAGCTACCCAACCTGTTGCTCAACGGTACCATGGGCATTGCCGTGGGTATGGCCACTTCCATACCGCCGCATAATTTAGGTGAGGTCATAGACGCCGCCATGCACCTGATTGATAATGACGAGGCCGACGTGGATGATTTAATGAAGTTTGTTAAAGGACCGGATTTTCCTACAGGCGGCGCCATTTTTAATCGGGAGGATATCAAGCAGGCCTACGCTACTGGTAAGGGCTCGATTGTCATGCGCGCCAAGGCTGAGATAGTGGAGGCCAAGTCTGGCTATGCCATCGTGGTCACTGAGCTGCCATATCAGGTGAATAAAGCCGAGCTCCTGGTGCAGATTGCCGAACTGGTTAAGGATAAGAAGATTGAGGGTATTAGGGATTTGAGAGATGAATCGGATAAAGATGGTATTCGGGCCGTGATTGAGCTGAAGAAAGATGCTTACCCACGCAAGGTGCTGAACCAACTTTATAAACTTACGCCACTGCAAACCTCCTTTCATGTTAATATGCTGGCTTTAGTGGACGGTTTGCAGCCGCGCGTGTTGACACTCAAGGCGGTATTGGAAAGTTACCTTAAGCACCGTCAGGAAGTAGTGCGCCGCCGCACCGAGTTTGATTTAACGCGAGCCCGTGATCGCGCTCATATTTTGGCCGGGTTAGTCATGGCTCTGGAGGATATTGATAGGATCATCAGTACCATTAAAAAATCCAAAGACCGCGATGACGCCAAAGTGAACTTAATACAAAAGTTCAAGCTGTCGGAGCGGCAGGCCGTGGCTATATTGGAAATGAAACTGCAGCAGCTGGCTAGCCTGGAGCGCTTAAGGGTGGAAGAGGAACTTAAGGAAAAGAAGAAGCTGATTAAAGAGTTGGAAGACTTACTGTCGCATCCCAAGAAGATTTTGGCGGTTATAAATGATGAGCTCAGGCAGCTGAAAATTAAGTATGCCGACGTCCGACGCACCCAGGTATTCGCCGGCGCCGTGGATAAATTCACCCAGGAAGATTTAATTCCCAACGAGGCGGCGGTAGTGATGATTACGCGCGACGGCTATTTAAAGCGCGTGCCTCCGGATACTTTCAAAACCCAGGGTCGGGGCGGTAAGGGTGTGATTGGTCTGACAGCCAAAGAAGAGGATAGTGTGGATCACCTCTTCTCCACTATGACACACGCCGATCTGCTCTTTTTTACCACTCGCGGGCGAGTATTTCAACTGAAGGCTTACGACATTCCTCAAGCCACCCGTACTTCCAAAGGGCAGGCCGTGGTCAATTTCCTGCAATTGGCGCCTGAGGAAAAAGTGTCAGAGGTGATTTCTCTAATGGAAACTGAGGGCTTCAAGTATCTAGTGATGGTCACCAAGCATGGCGTGATTAAAAAGGTGGAATTGAATGCCTTTGTAAACGTGCGGCGCAGCGGCCTCATTGCTATCAATCTTAAGCCCAGCGACCAATTGTTGTGGGTTAAGCCTTCTTCAAGTGAAGACGACATCGTGCTGGTAACGGCTAAGGGCCAATCTATTCGTTTCCGCGAAAAAGGCGTGCGCCCCATGGGCCGGACGGCGGCCGGGGTACGTGCCATTAAAGTGAAGAGCGGGGACGAGATTACCGGTATGGATCTCATTACCGAGGGCAAACCATCGCCCGATGAACAGTTGTTGGTGGTCATGACCAACGGTTATGGCAAGCGAACCAAGCTTAAGGAGTATAAAGTTCAGGGCCGCGGCGGCTCGGGCATTAAGACAGCCAATGTCACGCCCAAAACTGGTCAGGTCTGCGCCGCTTTTGTGGTGAACGCCAAGCGCGAACAAGAAGATTTGATTGTCATGTCGGAAAAAGGACAAGTTATTCGCCTACCTCTTAAATCAGTCTCAGTTCTCGGCCGCGCTACTCAAGGTGTGCGCGTGATGAGCTTTAAAGAGCCCAAAGACCAGGTCGCTTCTGTCACTTTTGTTTAGCGACCTTGAGCTAAGTCGAAGGGTGGCCAGCGTGGTATTTGTTTAGATGGGTGAAGTTAGATAAAAAATAATATCCGTGCCTGGAACATCGGGTACGGATATTTTGTTGCTTTAGGTTTGAGTTGGCTACTTACGCAGCCAAGGTTTATCAAAACGGTTTCTGAATTCAAACCGTTTGAAAAAGATTTGAGCCTGTACCATATCCCGGCTGAGCACGCGGTACTCCCAAATTTTTTCGTCATCGTAGGGAGAGGCCGGGTACTTGACCTTGGATACTGAGATGAGCAAGGTGTCGGTGCCAGCGCGGTAGACTAAATAGAAGCCGGCGAAGTTTTTAAGTTCATAGGCGGAATCATGTTTAACCGTTGCCAAGACTTTATCTACGGTGTCTGTCGGTATGAATGATTCCAGCGCCAGGCCAAAAGGGCTGTTAAAGAAGCGAGCCTTGTTTTTTTGGCCCTGCGCTTCGAGTGACAGCGTCAGGCTACACAGCATTAGTATTAAAGATATTTTTTTCATTTTTTGTTTTTCCCGTTTTTGTAGTTTTTGGTTTTGAGGCTGGTGTGTCATTTACTTTTAGAACAAAACAGGTAAAAAATCAAGTGCTTTTAAAAATAAAAAATCCAACCATCGGCAGTTGGGTTAAGGGTTCGATTGTCCACACCAATCTGGAGGAGAATTTGACGCACTTTTGGCCAAAGCCAGTGTATCCAGAATAAAGCCAGTGCCGCAACCCAGTTTCCGCCAGCTGGCGGAACCAGGTTAGAGCTACTGTTTTATTCCTTAGCTATAGAGCGAGCTTTTGAAGCCTGCCCTAAGGTTCTCCCCTCCCAGGTTGGTGGGGGCAACTACGAAGATTCCATTTTGTTAAAGAACGTTTGACGTTCTAAATAACATATAAATATAGCGCACCCAGAGCAATTTGTCAAGAGGTTGTACGTGATGACCACATCGTGTGCAAGTTTTGGGTTTGTTGGGCATAGGCTAAAGGGGTCAGGAAGCCTAAGGCTTGGTGGGGTCTGACAGCGTTGTCCTGGACGAGCCAGGAGGTCAGGTTTTGGTTCATGACAGCGG
>JACRFN010000084.1 GCA_016217875.1 Candidatus Kerfeldbacteria bacterium | reverse complement strand
TGCTAATAATCAACCTGCCCAATTGTCTTAAGTATATTTTTTTGTAACTAATTTTGAACTTTACATTTAGACATCAAAAACAACACTACTTATAATGTAACTCCGACGCAATTTTATGAATAGGGATTTTTGTCCAGCTGGACAAAAATCCCTATAGGACCAAATGTCGTTTACTATGAAGTTTTCGTTTAAATTATTTAGGCAGAGAAAGAAAATTGGTGCCATAAAACACGTTAACCCATGATTCCAGCTTCATCTCTTTAATAAAATTCTTAAGCGTTAAATAATTATCCCCACCGCTAATCCAAACGCTCTGCTGTAATTTGACAAATCCACCTTGCTTCAGCAACCAACGAAATTGCCGACGCGCCTCATTTTGGCTTTGAGGAATATCAAAAATTACTACCGTATAACCATATTTACCTTTTGGGGCATAACGTAATTTAGCAACTAAAGTATGATTCCAACCTTTAGCAGTTAAACTGACTATGAGTTTGTTGCCTAAATAACGAGCCTTAACATAGTTAGATCTTCTAAGTTGGTTTAAAGTCATTTTGGCATATTTCTCTTGTTGCAATTTTTTCATCTCTAAGACATAAGAGTGACCGCCTTTTACATACCAACCGCGATGAAATTTAACGTCATATATTAAATTAAAAAAATCAACTCCAATTCCACCTACTTCAGCTAAACACCGAAGCAGTATTTTTGTAGTTGACAGTAAAACCCCCTCCTTGGCCATACTTTTATTATACTACCAATTTTATCAATAGTGAAATTTGTCCAGCTGGACAAATTTCACTATAGGCCATGAAGCCTCCACGGGCTCATCCAGCCTTCATAGTCCCGCTAAGCGGGACGGAGTAGGCCGCCCGAGGTCTTTTTGCGAAGGCGGATAAATAACAATCAAGGTTAAACAAAGAACCCAGCTTGGGCAAGCTGGGTTCTTTGGAAAGACTTTTGTTTTAAGGTTTGGACTCTTAGCGTTTGGCGCCGGAGTAAGCAATGGCGCGGACGGCGTCCCAGTCGGAGGCGCTCGTCGGCGCTTTGCCATAAATAGCCTTAAAGCTATTGATGGCCGCTTTTTCCGAAGTCAAATTGCGCGTCGCCGTGCGCAAGCCATAAGCCATTACGGTTATGGCGGCATCGTCATTGGCGCTAGCGCGGTTAGCCGAACGCAAATAGATCTTTTTGAAGGTCGCGTCCATAGCTTTCTCCCGCTCCGCATTTAACGTACCGGGGAAGCGACCGTTGGCAATCTTGATAACATCAGCCCAATCGCTCTCGGCGGTTGGCACTTTGCCAAAGGCGGCGCGGAAACTGTTGACCACGCCCGCTCGCTCGCCCGCTCCCAGAATGGTGGTGGTGGGCGTGCCATAAGTGACGAAGTTTAAGACCTGGGCTTTAGTGGCTGCCGGGGTACTCGCTACCACCACCCGGGCTACGATGGTAGATTCATAGCGCTGTTCCAGGCCAGTGTCGCGGCCCTTACCCACCTTGGCCGCCAGGGCTTCGGCTGATTGAGCTGAGACATCGCCAGCCTCGTCAACAATGGTCTCAATCTGCTTGGCCCGCTCTTCAGAAGTCGCCGGGGCAGGAGTCGCAGCCGGCGTAGTGGCTGGGGGCGTAATGGTAACAGGCGTGCCTGTGGTATTTAAGGTGATAGAATCTGACACCGCCGCGGACACATTGCCCGAAGCGTCACGGTATTTAACATAGACGGTTTTTACGCCGTCGCCCGTAAGCAAAGTCCAAGCTTTGCTGGTAGCATAAGTTTCAAAAGAAACATTGCTAAAATCAACGCTGTTGGAAATGGCCATTTGGGTGGCGCCGGTCGCAGCCAAGGTTAAGGTGACGCCGGTGGAAGTGGCTTGAGCAGCGCCGCCAGCTATCACGACTGACATATTAGAGAGCGCCGTAGCGGTTGAAGTGACAGTCGGACCGCCACCTCCGCCACCGCCTCCCCCGCCCGAGGGCGGAGTTACAGTACAAGTACCGCTTGAGGCCGGGGTAATTACCACGGTGACGGTACCAGAAGGCGCGCCCATAGAGAGTTCAGAATAAGAACCGGTACAATTGGTAGCAATGCTTTGGTCGTTGGACAGTGTGCGTTTATCAGTGTTGCGAACTACAAAAGTGCTGCCCGCCGGCACAGTTACCGTCAGCGTATTGACATCTACTATAACACTGTTCGCGCCAGAACCGTTTTGAATTACCAAATCAATGTTCTGGGTAGCGAGGTGTACAGTAGTGTCGGCAGTGTAATTTAAACTTGAGACTGCTTGCGCCGTATTTGACACCAGCAGACCAACTCCCAACGCCAACACCGCTACAGCGAGTTTGACCAATTGCCGCGGTGGAGAAATATTAATTTTCTTCATAGGCGTGGTGTGTTAATTAAATATTTAAATTAAATAAGATAGATTAACATCCACGCTTAGTTAGCAGTACGACCTGTTTCGTACCAGTTAGTACCATCGGAAACTAGAGTCAGTGTGTCGTCTGGCGTATAACCAAAACTGTTATTTAGTTTAAGATTGCTGCCATCTGTTACACCTGCGGCACCTGCGGTGCCACTAAAGATTAAAGTGACTTCACGACCAGCGTCAGTTGAAGCGGCAGTAATGCTCGTGATATCAGCCGTACCAGTAATTACAAACACATTACCCTGTCCCAATGTCATAGCCGCAGTAGAAGCAACATCCGAACCTTTTTGTTGCACTAATGAACCAACAAGAGTAATTTTACCGTCAGTCTTGTTGTCAATCGTTTCGCCGTTCATAAGGCGAATGTCAGCCTGCGTAAACGTATTGCCAGTTACGCCGAATCGACCGCCGATAGGTCCGGTAACTCCACCGACACCGGGGCCAAAGTCCAGACCGTAATCAAAGTTATAACCGCTCGTTGAACTATAGTCCATGGCTTTGAAAGCAGCACCCGCAGTATTAGAGAAGGCATTATCTCCGCCTAATATCGCAACCACAGCTGCGGTCGCTTTACTTCTAGCCGCGCCGCCATTCGCAACCAAAGCTATTACTGGCGCTTCAACGCTGTCATCCGATAAGGTGGCGGCGGAAGCAACAGTACTCTTAGCAAGAAGAGCGGTAATGTAATTGGGAGTAGAGGCGTCAGTGCCAGAAGCTACGCCAGCTGTGGCAGAAGCTCCAAGGTCAACTTCACCTACAACGCCGTAAGTGTTAGCCACTGAACCGCCGGTTATGGTGACAGCGTTACTCGCGCCCCACAATTCTTGGGCAGGAGCCACTCCACCGGATTTTGTAACACCACTGTATACGCCTTGGACATTACCTTGCGTTCCGCCAGTTACAACTATGCGAGCATCAAGTCCTTTTACCCAGGTGTCAGCGCCGGCAAAGTTCGTGGTTAGGTGCGTGCCAAAACCATAAACCCTATCGGTTTGCGCTCCAACATCTAGAATCGCTGTGGAGGTGCCAGCCGTAAAGAACTTAACACCAGCCGTGCCAATTGAGGCCGGAACTATATTTATATTCTTACCTGTGAAATTTCCGGAAAACTTTAAGTTGGCCGCTCCGAGGTCAATAGTGCCATCAGTCGCGTTGGAAATTGTTTCACTGTTTTGCAACACAATATCGGTACCAATAGTACCACTAGTTTTATTAAGCTTAATACCATTGGTAATAGTACCGGCTGTGCCGCTAATCAACAAAGCCGAAGTGGTAGTGCCAGCGCCGGTTTGCTCAATTTCCACACCAGCCGGAATTACACCTGAAGCATTAGTTGAATTGAACCAAGAAGTGTTAGCTGTACCAGCTTGGTTAACTTGAAAAGCAACGGCCGCGGTACCAGTTGTACCAGTGATATTCATTCCTTTAACCGAGTTGGCAGTTGGTGAAATAACAAAAGCGCCATTGGCACCAATGGTCCATTTAGCGCTGGTCAAAGCCACGCTGTCTAGGGCTGAACCTACACTTACGGTATCAGCCGCGGTATTATCAGTGGCAATGTTAACAGTATTGCCGCCCGTGCCGCCGGCAATAGTGACGGTGGTAACACCGTTGCCATTACCGAGTTTTAAGGCGTTTATACCGCTGGAAGAACCAACTGTTAAATCACCAGTTTGTGCAGTACCGCCGATTGTAATAGTACCGGTTGTAGTAGCCGCGCCGATGGCGTAAGTGGAAGCAGCCACACCGTTAATGGTAACAGCACCATCACTCGTAATGTAAGTGGCGCCCAAAGTCAGGGCCGCTAAAGCCTGATAGCCCGTAAGAGCCATGGCCAAAGCCATGATTGAGACAATCGCCAGTTTGTGCCAGCGGTTGAGATATTTTTTGCTCATAGTTAATAAATAAGTTAATTATTAAATGTTTTAGGAATTATTGATTCGTTGTTTGAAAAGACTGACCGCTGGTATTTATTTAGAGAGATTGCCACACCTTGATTCGTCTGGCGAATCTTCACTCATAATGATGTTTGTCATCGCCCCGCCGCGTTGACGGGACAAGCGAAAGTGTGGCGATCTCTAGAGATTACCACGAGCCGATAATTATCGGCTCTCGTAATGACACTTTGTGTCAGATTGCTTCGCTAGCGCTCGCAATGACACAGTGTATTAGATTGCTTCAGCCGATTGCTATCGGATTCGCAATGGCGGGAATGGTGTTCAGGACACACGCTCGTCATCGCCCCGCCGCGTTGGCGGGGCAAGCGAAAGTGTGGCGATCTCAAAGTCAGAGATTGCCACGTCAGCCGATGTACATCGGCTTCCTCGCAATGACAGTGGAGTGAAGAGGCGCCTGCCCTCCTGGGGAGGGCAATGGCAATTACTTATTTTATCCTTCCGATGGCCATCGGGATTTCCCTGCCTGCCATTATTAAACAAGGCAGTAAACGGGAAAAGGAAATCGTAATAACGAGCGGCTAGTCTTTATGACAATAAACAAATAAAACCTATTTTTTAAACAAAATAAAAACCCTCAAACCTGCAACAAGCATACTCGACCTTTCTTGCTCGTTGAGTGTGAGAGTAAATCCCCACACCACTGGTTTGCACCGGTGGCTTTAAGGTATGCCCTTTCGGACTTTACCCCAATCAGCTT
>JACRFN010000078.1 GCA_016217875.1 Candidatus Kerfeldbacteria bacterium | reverse complement strand
AAAATAGCCTGTAATTACTTGCTAAATAGGGTAATTTAGGTTAGAGTATAGCTTATTGATTGTAACGATTAGGCCTATTTTAGCGTCTTAATATATGCAAACATCACGCCGAATAGAAGAGGAAATCCTGCTGTTTAAAATACGCCACGGCGACGAAGCGGCGTTTGCTAAAGTTTATGACCGTTATGTGGATGCCCTGTTCCGCTTTGTGCGCTTTCGCGTGCCGAGCCAGGAACAAGCCCAAGACATAACCTCGGAACTATTTTTAAAACTTTGGCAAAGCGTATCCAAGAACGATGTTCGCATTAACAATCTGCAGGCCTTTGTTTATCAGATGGCGCGCAACTTGATTGTTGATTATTATCGTTCAGCTCAGGAAACTTTGCCGTTGGAGCAAGCCGCCGAGGTTAAAGATGCCAAACCGCTGTCGAGCGAAGTTAATTTGTCGGAAGTTGAATTGGCCATTTATAAACTTAAACCCGAATGGCAAGAAGTAGTGGTGCTGGCCCATATTGAAGGTTTTAAGCCACGCGAGATTGCCCGCATTATTAATAAGTCGCCGGCGGCTACGCGCGTTATACTCCATCGCGCTTTGCAGGAATTGAAAAAGCTCGTTGGCGAGCCGCAGACTTAGAGTTTAATTAAGATTCACATTTTCCATTTTGATTTTTACATTTTGAATTTCTTATGTCCTCACGTCAGCTTATTAACCAACTCAGGGAACTCAAAACCCGGCGTCACGCGCCGGTGGTTTGGCGTGAGCAGACCAAGGAGCGTTTGCTGAATTCCATTAGTGCCGCTCCGCAAACCTCATATGGTTTTACTGAACGCCTGTGGCTCGGCTTGAATAATTTTCGTTATGCCCTAGCGCCGGTGCGTTTAGTGCCAGCCACTTTAACTTTGCTCCTGGTGCTTTTTGGGGCCGTGCCTTTCACCCAAGCCATGAACCAAAGTTTGCCGGGTAATTATTTGTACGCTCTAAAGCGCTTGTCCGAGCGGACTGAATTATCTTTCCGCAACACTACTGAGGGGCAGGGAGTTTTCTATCTTAAATTAGCCAGCCGTCGTTTAGCGGAAAGCGCGGCCGTCAAGAGCGAACCAGTGCGCGCTGATTTATTGCGCGACTATAATATTAATTTATTTTTTGCCCAGGCCAGTTTGCAGAGTTTATCCCAAGATGGCAAATTAGCCGCCACCTACGATTCAGCCAGCCAAACTTTGTTAGCCCAGCTTAGGCAGCTGCCGGTTGATACCACCATTGAACCGGCTTACAGCGTTTCCTTGGCCTTAACCGAGAAATTGTCCAGCCGCACCTTAGCTTTATTAGTCAACGCCTCTAATAATCAGGCGGCTGAATCACCAGTAACCGAAAGATTAAACCAACAAATTGCCAAGGTTCAAGCTCGGCTGGAAGGGGTGGAGGTAAGGTTGGTTAAATTGCCTGTTAATATGCAAGCGCCGCGGGTAGTGCTGGAGGATAAAGAGGCGATTGTGCCGGTTAAAGAAGCTTCACGCCAGGCCAAGCAAACATTGAGTGAGGCCAAAGAACTGGTGCAAAAAAAGGAATTTACTTTGGCTTTGCAAAAATTGGAAGAGAGTGAAACTATTGCCTTAAAAAGCGAAGCGGCCGTGAAAAAAGTAGCTGGCGACGAGGCTACGGATAAAACCGACAAAACTGATAAGGCCGGCAGGCCCTCGGGCGCGAGTACTGAAGGAGCAATTACCAATGATAAAGTTCAAACTCCAAATGATGTCAGTAAATCGGAAGTCAACCCCACTGAAACTAAGGGGCAGAAAGTGGAGATAAAGTGATAATGACAAATTTCAAAATTCAAATGTCAAATCAAATTCAAAATAAAATCCTAAACCCTAAAACTTAAATCCTAAATAATACCCAATGCCCAAGTATGATTTAGAAGACAGAACGGCTAAGTTTGGCATAGACATCATCAAATTTGTTCGCAGCTTACCAAAAAACCATTTAACTTTGTCAATTTTATCTCAGCTGATTAGGTCAGCCACCAGCATTGGAGCCAATTTTTGTGAGGCTGATGACGCCGAATCCAATAAAGACCTAATTCACAAGTTGGGTATATGTAAGAAAGAAGCTCGCGAGACCAAGCATTGGTTAAGAATGTTGGCCGAAGCTGAGCCGGTTAGTAAAATCAAAGCCCGGGTTTTATGGCAAGAAGCCAAAGAATTAAATTTAATCTTTAATTCAATAGTAATTAAACTCAAAAACAAAACGTAGATTGTTCCTTATCTGGGATTTGTGATTTATTTCCCGCCAAAGGCGGGTCCGCCTCGGGCGGAAGATATTAGGATTTAGAATTTAGGATTTTACTGGTTGTTGTTTGATATTTATAAATTGACATTGAATTGATATTTGTTATTTGAAATTTTCTGTAGTCGCTATTCCACGAACGCTCCCAAAAATTTGGTCGCGTTCGTGGAGTCTCGCGACTCCCCACTAGTTCTTTACTAATCTTAACTTATTTTTTAGTACGGCCGGTTCGTCTGGCAATCAAAGATTCGCCAAACAAGAACAGCCGCCAAGATAGCGAGCGATTCCGCGTTCTCTATCTGGCTGGGTTATCAGCTAGTTGATGGTTTAGTCTGTCAACTCGTGGATACGGTAATGACAATCCATTTGATATTTGTCATTTGGGTTTTCCCGCCCTAGGCGGGTCCGCCTCTGGCGGAGACATTACCTTTGTGATCTCCCATGGGCGGCTTGATTAAGAACGCTTTATCAAGGCTATTTTGTCGGTATTCTTAAAAATAAAATTGAATCCATTGGTTTTTTGCCAGTACCGCCGTAACTTATTTAAGTTAAGTATTAATAAAACTGGTGCTGGATAGTTCCTTTTTAAAGGCCGAGTCCCGCCGCAAGCTGGACAGGAACGAGTTCCACTCATTAATAATTGACGAAAGTAGTCATCATTAAAACCTGATATTTTGTTATCGTAGTAATCGTTTTCTCCTCCCGTCATTGCGAGGAAGCCGATGTCCATCGGCTGACGCGGCAATCTTATCAGATCGCCACGGCCTAACGGCCTCGCGATGACTATACATTTATCAGCTGTTATTGATAACTCTTTCGTTCAAAAGGATCTAAATACACATGTCTAATTTAAAAAAGATCTTCACTATCGGAGTAACTACTTTGACGGTTATCTGGTCAGTGGGCGTAGCCTCTCTGCCTTTGGGCGCGAGTGCGGCGGCTTCTGCCGGCGACCTCATTAAAATGGCTGGCAACCCGGCTGTTTATTACTTTGATGGTTCCAAGCGCTTTGTCTTCCCCAATTCCACGACTTATTTCTCGTGGTATAAGGATTTCTCCGGCGTGAAGACCGTAGCTTCTTCCGAACTTCAGTCCTACGCGATTGGCGGCAACGTCACTATGCGTCCGGGCACGAAGATGGTAAAGATTACAACTGACCCCAAGGTCTACGCCGTGTCTACCGGCGGCACGCTCCACGCTATAGATAGCGAGGCGCGCGCGTTGAAACTTTACGGTTCCAATTGGAACAAAATGATTGTTGACGTCCCTGATGCCTTTTTTGTTAACTACAAGACTGGCGCGGCCATCAATTCTGATGCCCACGTGGACGGCACTCTCGTTAAATATGCCGGCTCCTCAACTGTTTACGTAGTTGATGGTGGCAAGAAGCGCCCTTTGGCTTCTGATGCCGCTGTGGCCGCCAACATGTTCTCGGCGACTAACGCCGTAACTACCGACATTACTTACGCCGATGGCACTTCCATCACGGGCGCGGAATCTACCTACACCAACGTGGCTGGTAGCTCCGCTCCGGCCGTAGTCGGCGGCACTGGTCTGTCCGTGGCCCTAGCCTCTGACACTCCGGTGGCTACCACTTTGGCTTCCGGCAGCGCTTATAATCCAGTCGCTAAGTTTAACTTTACGGCTGGTTCGGATGGCGCGGTCAGTATTACTGGCTTAAAATTAACCAAGGGCGGCATTTTGGCTAACACCAATATTGCCGGCGTGGGCGCGTTTGACGCGGCTGGCAAACGCCATGGTAATTTTGTTACCAGTCTAACTTCTGACAATATGGCGGTTTTGACCTTTACCTCGGACCCAATTACGGTTCCGGCTGGTCAAACTGCCTCGGTTACTATTAAGGTTAACGCGCTTGCTGGCGCTTACACCGGCACTGCCAATTTCTCATTGGCTGCTGCCAGCGCCGTTACCAGCGCTTCCAGCGCTACTGTTTCCGGCACTTTCCCGGTTATGGGCAACACCTTTAGCTTTGTTGATGGTTCAGCTTCCATTGCTGGTATGACCTTTGTCACTCTGGCATTGGGTAACACCACGGCTGACATTGGCGTAACTGATTTCCAAACCACCCGCTTCCGCGTGTCGGAAACCAGCGGTAAGGAAAATCTAAAGCTAACCAAGGTTGCCTTATACAACAATGGCAATGCCTCTGACAGCGATGTTAAAGATATTAAGTTGTACAATCAAGACGGTACTTTGCTAGCCACTTCTCAAATGGTGAGCAAGTATGCCAGTTTTGACTTGTCAGCCAGCCCATTGATAATTCCAACCGGCACCTCCCGCGACTTAACTGTTAAGTTAAGCGTGGTTGACGGTTCCACTCGCACTGTTATCCTCAAGGCTCAAGAATCCTTTGACATTGAGGCTTATGGTACATTGACTGGTTCTGGCATATTGTCGTCTTCAACCTTCCCCACAACTACGCCTGACACTCTTACCATTAACTCTGGTGATGTAACTCTTTCCAAGAGTTCGGCTTCACCGTCCGGTAAGATTGCGGTGGGCGCTAAGGATGTGGTACTAGCGACCTATGACATTCGCCCCTCGGGCGAGAACTTTGAGTTCCGCAACTTCTACTACTCAATCAAGAAAGTTACTACCAACTTCACTGGCACTGTTAAGTTCCAGGTTGGTGGCGAAACAGTTTACAGCGTGGCCGCGGCTGATGCTAAGATGGTTACTTCAGCGCCAGGCACGACAGCTGCCAACTACGCCAACCCAACGCTTACCAGCTACAAAACCTTGAATTCTGGTACAACCTACCAAATGAAGGTAGTGGCCGACATTAGTTCGTCAGCCCTTTCCACTGACAACTACGTAGTTTATGTTGGCGCTTTGTATGGTAAGCGGCTTTCTTCCAACGACTTCATTACCAAGCCAGCGGCCATTACTACTACGGCTGGTACTGCTTCCAACACTTTGACAGTTGACACCACTTCGCTGTCGCTGTCCAAGAACACAGCTTACCCGGACAGCACGATTGTGGGCGGCAGTTCCAATCAAAAGATTGGCTCGTTCTCCATTCAGGCTGGTTCAGCCGAAGGCGTGAATGTTACCAGCATTAAGGTTATTTTGTCAGTCATTACCGGCTACCAAAACGTAACCTTAAAGAAAGGTTCAACTGCTCTTGGTAATGCTATTTCCACGCCAACTGTTACCACTGGTGATTCGGTCTCAATGAACCCGACCCTGGTTATTCCCGCCTCTGGTTCAGTAATTGTTGATGTGTATGCTGACACCACTGGTTCGGCGCTTGATACCGTAGTTACTATGGGTACTCTTGTGGGTACTGGCGTTAGTTCAGCGTCTTCTATCACTACACCGGCTAATGCCACTGGCCAATCCATCACTGTTTCCGCTGGCGGCGCTTTGACCGTCTCGGCTGACAGCGCTGGCACTCCGGCCCAACAGTTAATCCATGCTGATGAAGTTGACAAAGAAGTTTACCGCTTTAAAGTCGCTTCCAACAACGTGGAAGATTTGAAGCTCAACACCTTGCACGTCGTGGCTTACAACGGCGCTGTTAACTTCCAGAACTTCAAACTCTATGATGTCTCGGTCAGCCCGGCAGTGGCGCTCGGCGGCACTGTTAACTTGGTTAGCAATGACGCCAGCTTCTCCGGCTTGAACTTCACTGTGCCTAAGGCTACCACTAAGACTTTGTCAGTCCGCGCGACTGCCAACTCCAGCGGCACTTTGAGTGTCACTTCTAACGGCACTTGGAACGCCTTTGCCGACTTTGGCTTGGGCGAGTATGATTACACCGGCGCCGCCGGCATAACTTACAAGTCTGGTGGTACTTGGTCAGCTTATACAATTGCTACCGATACTGTTACTGTGAACAATATCTCCTTGTTTACCAATGGTTCCGTAGTTTATATGGATGCTAGCGGTAATGGCGCCTTAAGTGGCACTACAGCTGGTATTACTGAAACCACTGGTTACTATGTAATCAGCGCTACAGCCACGTCTGGTACAGCTGGTACTATCCAGTTGTCAACTACCTCCGGTGGTTCGGCGCTTGATATTATCACTGCTAATGGCACGGTTGGCGGCGGTATTTACAGCTTTGCGACGTTGTCCAACAATATGTTGGTAGCGGATGTTGAGCCAACTGTTACTTTGACCGCTGGTCAAGTTAACACCACGGCTTCTCCGCAAGCGGCGCAGGAATTGGTTAAGTTTGATTTCAAGGCTGACGGTTCCCGCGATATGACCTTGAACGGCTTTACCTTAAAGTCAGCTGGCAGTTATCTGGGTACAGATGGTGATACTCTTACCACTACCCGTGGTATTACCTCGCTCACTGTTTGGCAAGGTGGCTCTTCGCAAGCCGCTACGGTGACTTTGAGCGCCACTGACGTTAAGTTGGATTCTGGTGAAACCGCTACTTTTGCTCTTACCTCACCAATCGTGATTACGGCTGGTCAGACTGTGACTTTGACTGTTAAGGGTAATACCTCGCAAATTCGCGGCGGTACTACTACCCAGTCAGTCACAGCTCAGCTGTACTTGAACGGTGTGGCTGGAGCTACGTACTCCGGTTCATCCAGTACCAATGGCTTGTCTTGGACTTATTCCAACATCAACGCCACTTCAGCTACGGCTGAAACCTCGGTCAGCCCGGCTGGTCTATCTGTCTCTGACAGCTACCCGGTCAACGGCCCGACCTACACTTACTAATAATAATGTCATTGCGAGTTTCGCTTTGGCGAAACGTGGCAATCTCACTTAGTTAGTGTCAAAGTCTTTTGCTGTGGATGTCATCCTGAACTTGTTTCAGGATCTCCATCCCCGACTCAAGACAACAATTCCGCCCCGATGTACATCGGGGCGGTTTTGCTTTTGCTGTCATTGCGCCGCTTTGCCCCTCTGTCATTGCCCTCCCTAGGAGGGCAGGCGAGGAGCCCCGCAGTAGAGCCCCAAAGGAAAGCAAAACTTCCTATGGGGTAAACGCCGCTCACTACGGGGTAAATCTGCGACGAAGCAATCTCATTCTGTCATTCCCGTCCCGCATCAAGTGCGGGATAAATTCCAACGGGAATCCAGAAATACATATTTAGTTAGTGTCAAAGTCTTTTGCTGTGGATGTCATCCTGAACTTGTTTCAGGATCTCCATCCCCGACTCAAGACAACAATTCCGCCCCGATGTACATCGGGGCGGTTTT
>JACRFN010000082.1 GCA_016217875.1 Candidatus Kerfeldbacteria bacterium | reverse complement strand
GGAAGTTTGGCGATCGCCGTGGCGGAGAAGTCAGAACTCCAGTCGATACTTGGTATTTATCTGATTTAAAAAAACTCAGGCGCGCTCGTATTATTCCAGTAGGTTGGGAACTGGCTGCTAGTGCGTTCCCTGGCTCTACCTTACAGCAAGTCATTGGTACCAAATCGCAAGATTATAAAGATGGCTTCAATAGTGTAGGGGGTGACGGACAGTGTGGCACAACCGATGGTTCAAGCCCATACTGCGGTTTGATTGATCCCAACTGGGTGTTGCGCGCGCCGCCGGAGCAATGCCGCATTCAGGCTTATGGTCAATTGTTGGAGCCTGAGGGCGCCAATCGGCAGAAGACCTGCGTTGATGTGCAGCACTGCGTAGCTGAGCGGGAAGACGGGAGTTGTCAGGCTTGGGGCTACTGCACTAAAGAAAAAAATATTTGGCGCTTCTCGGGCGAAAGCTGTGAATTCCCCGAAGGCTCGGGTTACAGTCCGTATGCTACTTGTAAGGCCTTTACCAATAGCAATGGTGACGAGTTGGCCTATCTGACCAATTCCTTAAGCAATTACTCAGGTTACGGCGATAGCACTTGTTCAGGTGTTATTGGCTGTCGTTGGTATGGTACGAGTTTAGACCCTAACCTTACTAGCAACGATCCGGCTCGTTACTCAGTTACCGGCACGCAGGCCAAGGTTAATACCCAAGATTTTATTACACCCAGCACACCGTCCCAGAGTTTAGATAACGGTGATTTTGAGTCAGGCACCACTGGTTGGGATACGAGCGCAGCTGGAGCTGGCACTGGAATTACGTCCAATCCGACTTGGGTTCACGCAGGCAGCCAAGCTCTTCGTATTGTTAAAGGTGGCGGTAATTCCTCCGTTTCTCAGTATCTTGGCCAACTTAAGGGCGGGACCAAGTATATGGTTAGTGCTTGGTTTAAATCTAACGTCAGGCCGGATTTGCGTGCCCAATTGTATTTTGGTGATGCAGTTTTTGATGGAGTTAATGATGGTGTTAGTACCAATGGCGTAGTGAGTGATGCGTGGCAACAATTAATGGTTGAATATACACCCACCAGTGATGCTAACTTCTACATATTCCTTTATGCTAGTCGTGATTTTGGCGGTAGTGCCGGAGATGACGTAGTCTTTGATGATGTGCAATTATGGGATTCATTTTCTAATCCTCCGCGGTTGTATTTAAGAAACCTTGATTCGCAGACTTATCAATGCAATTCTCAGTCCGAAGGCTGCCGGCAGTTCTTGCGCCTGAGGGATATAAACTACTCGGCTGTTGAGTCAGCTGCTGGTTCCAATCCAGTGGCCAAGGTAGTGAATAAGGTAACAGCCAGCGAGGGCGACACTTATGGTGCGTATGCTACGGCCGAAAGCCTGACTTTGCGCGAGGCGCCGCCTTATTTGGGCGTTTGCCGCGACACTAATCCGACTAATGATACCCCAGAGTGTAAAAATTACTTAGCTTCCTGCTCAGCCAGCGAAGTAGGCTGTGAGCTTTATGCTCCAAGTGATGGCTCACCAGCCGTGCCGGCGCAAATCGGGCCGGAAAACGTTTGCCCGACTGAGTGTGTGGGGCTTAACACCTATCAGCAGGTTGGCACTTTCTTTGAACAAACGCCCCTTCAGCCCTCAGTAAACTTTATTCCTACCTCGGCTCAGAAGTGTTCGGCCGAGTCAGTTGGCTGCGAAGAGTTCACTAACATTGAGGCTGGTGAGAAGCTTGAATACTACTCTGAGCTCAGGCAGTGTATCAAGCCGGGTGAAGGCGACCACACTTATTACACTTGGGTCGGCTCTGATCTCACAGGTTATCAGCTAAAAACCTGGCAGCTCAAGGCCTCAGGCTCTGCCCCCAGCGCCGCTCCAGCCACCACTGATGATTCTGGCGGTAAAGATTTGTGCGGCAGTGTTGATCACAAGGATTTTCAAAAAGCTGATTCCGCCACCAGTCCGGATTGCAAACAATTCTACGACGTGACCGGGAATATTCATTACCGTTATGCTACCAAAACCATTACCGCCTCAGCTACCTGTATTCAGTATCGTCGCACTGGAGGTACTGAACAAAACTGTACCGACTCGGGCGGCCAGTGGCTAGGAACTAGTG
>JACRFN010000080.1 GCA_016217875.1 Candidatus Kerfeldbacteria bacterium | reverse complement strand
TTAACAGCCCAGCTGAAGGAAATTAAAGGCGAGTTGGATGAATATCGTTCTCAGTTGCAAGCAGCGCACCGCCGAATAAGTGAGATAAACAAGATAACCACCGCGCTGCCGGTGGGTTTACGTCGGGAAATTAAAAATATTCATCAGCTGATGTACTTGTATAATGAACGTAAAAAAGAAGTGATTAATAAAGTTAACATATTTATTAGGCGGTTAATTGCTTGGCGGTATCCGCGTTATAGTCTTAGTCAGCTTAGAAAGATTTATCAATTGAGGCCGACAGAAATAATTGGCTTATTAGCCGGAAATAAAATAGATAATTGGCCCCAGCGGGACAAGTCAGCCGTTTATTTAATGACTGATGGACAAATATCGCCTGGTGGTAAAAAATATTTGTCGTTGTTGAAAGACATGGTCAGTAAATCGTTAAAAGGTTTGCCGGCTTCGCCTGGTAAGGTAGTGGGCCAGGCTTCAATTATTCTCAACATTTCACACATACCAAAGTTTAAAAAAGGTACTATTTTGGTGGCACCATTTACTAACGTTAATTATTTACCCATCATGCGCCAGGCTAAGGCCATACTGACCGAAACTGGCGGCTTAACCAGCCATGCCGCCATCGTGGCGCGCGAGTTGAATAAACCATGTGTGGTGGGGGTGAAGAATCTAATATCATCGTTGTGCGATGGTGATATGGTTGAGATTGACGCCAATAAAGGAGTAATCAGAAAGCTTTAATTATGCCCCAAACCTCTACCATACCGCGGAAAGTCGTAAAGCTGGCAAAGGGGCATCAGTGGTACCACCAGCGTTTTGACGGCTCGCCCATGTACTTGTACGCCGTAGCCGAGGCGGAAATTGACCGTGAGCCGCGCAAGCCAAAAGGCACCGAGGCCGATGTCCGCGTCAGCTTTTTTACACCGAGTGGCAAGGGTGATTGGTACCTTGATATGGCCGACATCAAGCGTGGCTCGACGGTAATGTTGCGGTTGGCCAAGGGCGACCTTCGTATCAGCACCAAGCTTTTGCGTGCCTGGCGTAAGGATGAAATGGCTTTCCAGCACTTCTTTAATACTTTCAATGCCGCTATTTTGAAGCGTTTGAGCGACCAAGAACTCCTAGCCTTCTATTTACATTACCGGCAGTTATTTCGCCGTCGGGTTACCTCTTCGGCCATCATTGATCATTTCGCCCTGGGCACTGACGAGCATATTGCCGCCATATTACGCCAAGAAGTCGGTAAATTAAGCAAGGAGTCCAATTTCACCGAGATATTTAGCGTTGCTACGGCGCCGGTACGACAGTCGTTCATTAATGAGGCCGAAATGGAGCTGCTTAAGCTCGCGCTCAAACCGCGTGTTAGCCGGCAGGAGCTTGAGCGCTATCAGCAGAGATACTTTTGGATTAAAAATAACTACATAACAGCGAAGGTACTGAGCGTTGGATACTTCAGGAAGGAAATCACGTTATGGAAGCAGTCGGGAGCCAATCTGCGTCTTAAGTATCAACAGCTTCGTGATGCGTCGCGTACCAATGCCAAGCGCAAGACAGTAATTTTTAAGAAGTATAAATTTTCACGCTTTTTACGTACGTTACTCAAGATATCTGAGGACTTTACTTGGTGGCAGGATGAGCGCAAGAGATCAACTTTTTTAAACATCCACTTGGGTACGCAAATCTTGGGCGCCATGGCGCGGCGTCGTGGGCTGGACCCTGAGTTTACTAAGTATCTCTTACCCAGTGAGGTTGAGTATTGGTTTGAGCATGGGAAGCCTGCGCAGTTAGAGCTCAGACAACGAAGACAAAACTGCGCTTTTGTAGTGTGGCGCGGCGGTTACTACGTTGCTACCAGGCGTGAGGTAGAGCGCTTGCGTATATTGATGTTCCCCCAAAAGCACAGCGACGAGGTCCGCGATATTCGCGGTTTATCAGCTTCGGTTGGTCGTGTTGTCGGCCCGGTAAAGGTATTGAATTCAGTACGTGAGGTAGGAAAGATACAACCAGGCGATATTTTGGTGGCGGTTATGACACGGCCGGATTACATTATGGGAATAAAAAAGGCGGCCGCCATTGTGACCAATGAAGGAGGAATAACCTGCCACGCCGCTATTGTCTCACGCGAACTCGGTATCCCCTGTATTATAGGTACCAAGATTGCCACCGAGGTGTTAAAAGATGGTGATATTGTGGAGGTGAATGCTAATCATGGGGTAGTGACTGTATTAAAGCGAAAATAGTATGAACTCAAAGACGAGAATAGATTTTTTTAAAAAGTTATTTAAAAAATCCTGGTTAACTCAAGGGCTTAATGCCGTGCCTTTATATTTGACGACCGCTGCGGCCAGCGGGTATCGCATGAAAAAGTATTTGGGTTTCAATTATTCGCCCTATTTGTTTTATTACAAAAATAATTACGCCGAAGGGAGTTATGATGCAGCTGATTTTGCTAAACTATGGCGTATCATGAAACGACGGATGTATGATAGTTTTTCCTATTTAATTAAAATTAGGCGGCAGTACAATAGAATATTTAGCGCTTATGAACCCTGGTTTGAAATAATAAGATCATCCGACATAAAAAATCTTA
This sequence comes from Candidatus Kerfeldbacteria bacterium, assembly GCA_016217875.1. Lineage (GTDB taxonomy): Bacteria > Patescibacteriota > Patescibacteriia > Veblenbacterales > UBA10138 > JACRFN01. Next base: position 29,517 of record JACRFN010000080.1, on the reverse strand, counting down.
GTGATCAGCAGCTGTTGAGTTGGTTTATCAAGGCTGGACATAGTTTGATGGAATCAATCGATTTATCACACGTCATTGAAATTGTCAGTATTGGTTTAGAAACTGATTTAAAAAAATATTTAGAAAAACAATACTCAACAGCTGAGGTTAATAAAAAGATGCAAGGTTTGGCGAATTTTTATAAACCATCGTTTATAAATCGGGAAGAGGTTGAGCTAAAAAGATTAGGTAGATTCAAGGGAAAGCTTTTAGAACAGCGGTTGGAACAGCATGTTAGTAAATATTATTGGTTTAGAACCAATTACACTGGCTCAAAGACGGTTGATGCTAAGTATTTACTTTACCGACTTAGGCAGTTATCCAAGCAAAAGAAAATTCTTAAACCAACAGTAAATAATTTTTTGTCGCGCCGAGATAAGCAGTTAAATAAATGCGTCAAATTAATAGTGGAGGTAGCCGACTGGCAAGACCAAAGAAAGGTTAATATTTTTAAAGCAATTTATCATACTCAGATAATAATTAACGAGATTAGTCGGCGGTTATCAATGCCAGTAGTTAATCTTCAGTACCTGGCAGCTTTTGAATTATTAAAGCTGAAGGATTTGAGTGAGCTGAAAAAACTCCGGCCGATTTTAGTTGAGCGGCGCCAGGGTTGTTTTGATTGGATTAGTTACAAAAAGGAAATTTTAGTAAGCGGTCATGAATTTAAATTGTTAGAAAAATTTTATCATTCAGTTAGAGCACGTATAGATTCAGTGGTTTTGACTATAGAGGGTATGGTAGCCAACAGTGGGCGAGTCATGGGCGTGGTAAAAATTTGTAGATTCTTAAAAGACATCGCCGCCATCAAACAAGGAGATATTATGGTTGCTTCTATGACACGCCCGGAATATTTGTCAGCTATGAAAAAAGCCGCGGCGATTGTGACTGATGAGGGCGGTGTTACTTGTCACGCAGCTATTATTAGCCGCGAGTTAGCCATTCCTTGCATTATTGGTACAAAAATTGCCACTAAAGCTTTGAAGAACGGTGACTATGTGGAAGTTAATGCTAATCATGGGGTAGTGACGGTATTAAAGCATAATTAATATGCCTATTATTAAAATTTTTTATCTCTGGGATCTAGCCGATACTCTTTTTATTGAAAAGTGGAACAAAAAATTATCTGGTTTTGATACTTATGATGATTATGTTATTAATTTGTACCAAAAGCCACTGGTTAGCGTGACACCTTTAGAGTATGAGTTAGCTTATGAGAAGCCTTATAAAGAAGGCTTATATAATTTATCGATTGCCGACGGTTTTAAGGAAGTATTAAGTTGGACAAAAAATAATGGAGTATTTACTACCGGTAATAAAGAACAAATAGATTGGCGGGCAGTACAATTACAAAACAAATACGGCTTTGATGTCAGGCCATACATTGCGGAAATTTGCAGCACTTTTGATTATGGCAATACCAATGTGAAAACAAAAGCCATGTTGGTTGATTTAATTAGTAAAAAAATAAAGCAAGGATTTGATGCCGTAGTTTATACTGACGACAAGTCAGCTAATTGCCAGTTTTTTATAAAGGCCGCTAGGAAGTGCTTAAATCTATCAGCTAAATTTAAGTTTAGAGTTTATAATTTAAGTAATAATAATAGTCCACTCGAGAAGATTTCTGATGATTATTATAAAATAGGTGATCTGGGGCAATTGAGGGATAGTGAGGAGTATTTATTGAATCACCATGATTAATCCCAAAAGAAAATTATGGCGCTGGGGGCCGATAGACGGCCGGCCCATATATCCCGACCCTTGGTACGAAGGACTGTCGGCTAATAGGGCGCTATTTTCCCCAGGCTGGCCGTTGAGCCTAATATCGTATGTTAGTGACAGATTTACTTACCTTACTGATCACAGTGATTTGTATTCTCACGCGGAAAAGGTATTTACACGGTTTATATTACATGATGTAGCGTTTAGAAAGTCATATCAAGTGTGGCAAAGTATTGTAAAAAATTTTGTTTCTTTAAATAGTCGCCTACAGCCGTCTTATCTTAGGTCACTTACGAATCAGAAGTTATATTCCACCGTTTATAATTGGTACAATTTTTACAGTCGCAGGTTTTGGGGGGTAGGGCTGCTTCCTGAGATAGCCAGTTTTGGAGGCGAATTGTTGCTTAAAAAAGGCATTGAACGTAAATTAGTCCGTCAGCAGGATGAAGTAGCTATTATAGAAAAGTTGTCGGCGCCTGAACAATTGTCATTTTACCAACAAGAGGAATGCGATTTATGGCGCTTACGGGCAATTAAGGATAAGCGGCTTCTAGCACGTAAGCTGATAGAACACCAACAGCGGTACTATTGGTTGCTGAATAGCTATCACAATACGCGCGTGCTGCCGCTATCGTATTTTAAAAAGCGGCTCTTGGGTCTGTCTCGCCAAGAAGAGGCACGTCGTAAGTTACGAAGTGTTGCCGGTTCAATTCGTTCCTCCCGGCTGGCTAAAGAAGGGTTGGTAAAAAAATTGAGTCTAGGCAAAACAACCCTCAAAATCGCGCGAAGACTGGCATTTTGCATTTGGTGGCAAGACAGTAGAAAATCTTACATTTTTCAAGCCAATCATGTTATTGACGTCATTTTACGGGAGTTGTCCAGAAGGTATAAAGTTAATTTTGGTGACTTGCATTATTATACGTTCCGCGATGTTATTCAGTTAGCGCAAAACAAAATTAAGGTATCTGTAAGTGAAATAACACAGCGGAAACGTTATTTTGTGGTCATATGGGACCCTAAGAAGCCGACTCGCTATGTTTTTGGGGATAAGGCTCGCATAATATTTGATAAGTATCAAGTCAAGACCAGGTCGGCAAAGGAAATTGAGCTTAGGGGACAGGTAGTAAGCTCTGGTCTGGTGGTGGGCCGTGTTAGTATTATTCTTTCACCTAAAGAGGCGGGTAAAATGAAGTCAGGTGATATTTTAGTCACCACTATGACTTCACCTGATTTTATTGTGGCTATGCGTAAGGCAGCGGCTGTGGTAACTGATGTTGGTGGAATTACTTCGCACGCCGCTATAGTTTCACGCGAGCTCGGTATTCCTTGTGTGGTGGGTACCGAAATAGCCACCCAGGTACTAAGAACAGGGGATAGGGTAAGGGTGGATGCTATAAAAGGGTTGGTGACAAAGCTATGAAAGTTACAGAATTGGTAAAAAGCGTGAAACGGGATACTTGGTGGAGTGAGGGGTGTCCTGGTGTGCCGCTTTTTTGTCAGTGGATGCGGTAATTTGTGGAACAGTCACGATATTGGCATCCTAAGCTACCCAATATCATCTTTTGTTTTTTCAAAAAGGATTTTGTCTACGAGGAAACTCCGGAGAGCCAAAAGCTGAAGGTCTGGCATCACGTGCTACGGCGCTCAAACCAAAACTGGTCATATCAAACTAGCAGGTACAACGCCTGGAAGAGGGTAGCTACGGCCATAGAACGGTGGGGTAGGGCTTTTGTGCAGATTGCGCCCAAGTTAAAAAATTTTGAACTGGCACATTCATTTAAGCATTTCAGTGATTTAGTACGTGATCACTGGCGATATACCTGGGTTCAGGAAAGCTCTGACGTTTTTGGTACTAAAGAGCTGCCGGGTTTGTTAAAACGCGAACTACCCAAACTTACTACTGAACAGTTGAACGATATCGCTATTGCCTTATCTGCGCCCAAGCAGCTTAGCTTTATGGAGGAACAGCATCAAGCGCTATTAAGGTTAGCTATTCGTGGGTACGGCTCGGTGAGAAAGACTGCATCTTTACATAAGGTGTCGTCTGAGTTTAAAGAACGAATAGCATCATTCGCAAATCACTACCTTTGGCTGTTATCGAACTACCGAGAGGGCCGCCCGTTTAATTCGGGTACTGTGTGGCAACAGTTGCGACACTTATGCCAAAATAAATCTAAGCGTGAGTTACAACAGGAGTTGAGGAGTTTAGGCACGAAAGTAAGACGAGCAGCCGGGCTTCGGTCAATGGTACTTCAGCAGTATAAGTTGTCAACCGATCTACGCGCGGCATTTAGGTTGCTTTGCTGGTGGGCTGGTTGGATAGACCAGCGTAAGCACACGGCGCTTATTGTTAATTGGTACTTGGAAGCGTATGCACGTGCTATAGCTCGCAGGCTATCGCGTCCGCTGTGGCAAGTAAAGTATATGACAACTGAGGAAGCTGTAGCCGGATTAAAGCGCGGAGTACTACCCACAATGTCAGCACTCGCCGCGCGGAGGAAGTTTTCCGTTTATGTAGTTGTTAGGGAACATAATGGAGTACGCGACGAGTTTATTACCGGCGTATCTGCTGGGCGGTTGTGGCGGGCCATATTCAAAAAGCAGGGGAGCGAGATAAAAGGCCAGGTAGCCTCGGCTCCGGTGAGCAGACTTAAAGGTGTGGTTCAGGTAGTACTTGATCCGCACCGTGATAACTTCAAAACCGGACGCATTTTAGTAACTACCATGACCAGGCCGGATTTCGTTACTATTATGCGTCGGGCGTCTGCCATTGTTACAGATGAGGGTGGCATTACTTCCCATGCAGCCATTATCGCACGCGAGTTAGGCGTTACGTGCATAATTGGCACTAAAACAGCCAGCAAAATTTTAAAAACAGGGGATAAGGTAGAACTTGACTTAAGGCAGGGAAAGGTGAGAAAACTATAGTGTTCACGGCCAACTTAAACATTGAGTTATATTGTATAGTATATGGACAAATGGGAGAAAAAGAGCACTAGAAATTTCTCTGTCCTATCAGGCTCGATTCATCACGAGTCGATGTCTTATGATCTTAAGCGCCTTATTGGCCGTGGCTACACAGAGCGTATGGCGATATTCAAACCTGGTATAGGAGGTGGCTATTGTTTGGCCGCGGAGATGCAAATGCTCACTGACTATCTGGCGCGTAAAGTTTCTCATAGTGACCACTTTGTTAAGGAAAATTTGCGACAATTTAAGCTTCGTGAGCAGCTGTTGGTTCAGATGGGTCGTATTATTGACAGTCTTAAAATCAGGCAACTTACAAATCGTCAGCTTTTAGCTGTTTTTAATCAGGCCGTTAATACTTATAAGCTATTTGCGGCTTATGGCCCTATTAGTACCAGGGTACTAAGTAATGCTTTGGCGCGAGACGTAAGACGATGGCTTAAACTAAAGCTGGCTAAGTCTGGTAAGGCGCTTACTGATGATTTGCTAGACCAATTCTTAAGCCAGCTTATTGTGCCGCAAGGAGGAACACTGGGCATAAAAGAGGAAAAACAATTGATTAACCTGGCGGCCGGGGTAGTAAAAACTCGCGGGCTTTTACCTTTACTTAAAAAAGTAAAACGACAGTCTAAGCTTATTGGTACGCTAGCCGACCGTTATCCGACCTTTGCCAGAAAATTCAATAAACACATTTCAAATTATTGCTGGTTACCTGTGTTTATTGAGGGGCCCGCTTGGACACCAAAAGATTTCTTGACCAGATTAATTAATTTGACTACTAGTAAAAGGTATTTAGTACGTCGTCGCGAGATTAAAAACCAGTCAGATAGTGTCCAACAGCGGCGTCGTGACCTTATTAAGCAGGTTAACCCTCCTTTACATATTAGGCGTTTGCTAGGCTATCTTGGGGTTTACCTTTCGCTTCGCACACAGTTTGGCTATATGCAAGGTTATGGCAATTATCGTTTGCAAAAACTTTATACTGAAGTAGCACGTCGGGCACGTTTGCTAAACAAAGAATTGATGGTGTTGACTGCTCGTGAAATAAGATTATTTTTACAAAAAGGTGTACTTCCACCACGGCCGGTTATCAACGCCCGTCATCAGCTGGCCGTTCTTATTCTAAAGCACGGTAAAGAGTCAGTTCTGACAGGAGTAGCTGCTAGGCAATATATAAAGCGCGAGCTCCCTAAGACCTCGGCTAGCAAACAAAGCTACGTTAGTGGTTTGACTGTTTACCATGGTCATGTTCAAGGCACGGCGCGCATTTTAATGACGGCTAAGGAAATTCGCAAGGTGCGTCAGGGAGATATATTAGTAACCATGATGACTTCACCAGATATGGTACCTATACTTCGCAAGGTGAAGGGAATCGTTACTAACGAAGGAGCGCTTACTTGTCATGCCGCCATTATTTCACGCGAGTTAAAAATACCTTGCATTATTAGTACCAAAATCGCTACGTCAGTTTTTCATGATGGTGATAAGATAGAATTAATTCCTGAAACAGGTATAGTAAAACTAGTTAACTAATCGCTAGTCTATAACGCTTATGCTTAAAAAAGAGGTACCCCCAGAAATAGATTTATCAGAGATCCGTGAAATCCGTCATATGGATAAATCCGAGCTGAGGGGGCCGGAAGAAATTCAGCGTTATGCTGAGGCGCGGACTAAACTTAGAACTGAAATTCAAAAGCTTCTTGAGCAAGGCGTTAGTCAGCTACAGACAGCTAAAATTTTACAGCAAGAGCAAGCTTTGGCTAATGTTTTTGCTGATATTGAGCGTTGGGAGGAAAAAGGCGGTTATTTAAAGCGTAAACCAGAAAGCCATGGACGCGCCGAACTTAAGGTGGACGATTTTATTGAAAAATCACTATCGCCACGGGGGACGCTTCGGGCCGTGGCTTTGGCTGAGGAGCTTTACCAAAATGCCGGCGACAAGGCAGCTGTGGTATGGGTAGGAAGCGGACAGCCGCGCTCGGAGTATACCATTGATATAGCTACTGCCCGTTTCGATAGATTGATAGAAGAAGGTGAACGATCGGCGTCGAATCGTGACATAATTTCGTTACGTTTAGAACCGCATAAGGAGTTGGGTGACCTTGATGTACCAAAGTCATTGTTGGTTGAACTACGTAAGGTGGTTAATGAAAGAACTGGTGAAAGTACCAAAAGTCTAAAGGGTGGTAAGGAATTAATGCATATTTGGGCAGCCGAACTTACACAGGCTGAACAGCGTACTGGTGTCTTAGGTGCTACAGACGACACACCTGTCCCAGATAAGCCATATGACACTCCTGTTGATGTAGCGCGTCGTTCTGATAAGGCGCTTGAGGAAATTGTTAGTACCTTACCCAAAGAAAAGATAGGTGACCGTAAGGTGGTAGTTGTGGCTGTGACTCACAGTGGTCCATTGTGGCAAAAGAAAAAGGAGGTTGGCGCCAAGGATCCTTATCCGCTACCCGGCGAGTATGCGTGTTATACATATGATAGAGGGTCTAAACAATGGTCTGTTGAATATAAAAGGGTTAAATTTCCCGGAGAAGGGGATAATATAGAGGGCTAGGACTTATCAATAAATCATAATTAGGCAATGAATAATCTACCGACAATAAAGTTTGTTGAGCTTGATAGGTTACTTCTTCATGAGGAGGTTGATTCGGCGCGCATTGCTAAGCTTAAGCGCATCATATCGCGAGCCGAGGTTTTTACCAATCCTCCCATGGTGGCACCTACGGCTGGGGGCAAAAAGTACATAGTGCTGGATGGTGCCAACCGCACGACGGTTTTCAAACAACTAGGCTACCAAGAGATACCGGTTCAGATAGTGAGGTATGGCGGTACTGAAGTTAGGCTTATGACCTGGAATCATTTGGTAACCGGTTTGTCTGGTGGGCGTAGGCTTTTTTCGGCCTTACGGCGTGCGACAGGTGCCAAAGTTTATGCCACCACCCTACTTAAGGCCCGCCGGCTGCTTAAGCGGCGCGCTATAGTGCTTTATGTTGTTGACGGCCGTACGACGTGGTGTATAGACGCTGGTCGGGATTTTACTAGGCAAATCCAGGCGCTTGATAAGGCGGTTAAGGTTTATAAAGGACGTTATAAATTTTTCCGAGTGTTGGGTATTGATTACAAAGAGTTGCGTCGTGAATACCCTGAGGCGCGCCCGCTTTTTGTTTTTATGCCGTTTAGAGAAATTGATGTAATTAAAGCAGTCAGACTCGGTATTTATATGCCTAGTGGTATAACTAGACATGCGATAGAGGGCAGAATATTACGTTTGGACATACCACTCGAGATAGTGCGTTCCCGGCGCAGTATCACAACAAAAAATAGATTCTTGCGTAAATTGCTGGAGCAACGTTTATCACACAACCAGATACGTTATTATACTGAGCCAATTTTTATATATAATGATTAATTCATAAGTTTATGTTGGATCTTTCCCAAGCGTTTCTTGATAAGGCCAAACTTACCAAAAGAAAGGTAGCTATTGGTATTTTACGGCCTATTCCCGAAACGTTAGATAGTCTACAGAGAGCGTCTGAGTATGCCGATTTGGTAATAGTGGGTGCTAAAGTTGATGGGTTTGAGAATATTGTTGAACCAAACGATGATGAAGCCAGTAGAATTATCATCCGGCTCCTCAAAGAGGGAAAGGTAGACGGTATAGTGCGAGGTCAAGTAAAGGACTCTTTTACCCTTGATGAATTTCATCGCCAGTTCAACAAAGAGCCGTTACCAAGTAATAGAAAAATCTGTCCAGCAGTGCTCAAGAAAGGAGAATACTGTTTTGTGGCCAGTACCAGTTCTATTTATCATGGCATGACTATTGATGATAAGAAATATGAAGTAGATAGGATTATTAAGTATATGGAGGAAGATTTGGGAGTCGTTCCCAAAATTGGTGTGATGTCCAGCCTGCGTACTACGAGCCATGTTGGTAAGTATAAATTGCTTGATGATTTAGCAGAGACAAATAAACAACTAGCCATCTACCTACGTAAGCGTGGTTATGATGTAACCGAATATTTTTTTGAATACGAAACGGCAGTTTGGCAACATAGCAATTTAATTATTCCGTCAATTGGTTTAGTGGGTAATGCGTTATTCAGGGCGCTTGTATACCTAGGAGGATGGCAGACCATTTCTTGTCCTTATTTGGATTTAGGAGTGTCATATGAGGATGGCAGTCGTAATGAGAAAGATTTCTTTTGGCATATTGTACATTGCGTGGCGATGGTTAATAAAGAAAAGTCATAATCATGACCTTGCCAGAAATTAAAAAAAATATAATTTCTTACGCTTGGACGCCTTGGATGGAGCGTCCTTTTAGAGCCTTTATTCTGTCGCTGTTCAAGGACGGTATGACACGGCGGTACATGAAATGGGCTGGAGTTAATGCTGAGTTGAAGGCTTGGCTATTTGAAAATCACAGTTGGCAGTTAAGCCAGGATATAAATAAAGATTTTGCTGACCAACTGCGTGATAATCTACGACATGGCGTCACAATTTTTAAGGTTTCTAGCTCCTGTGAGTCGTTTTACCGTGAGAACAAAATGCGTATCAATAAGCTCTTAAGGGCTCGAGTTAACTCGTTAGATAAACTAGCAGAATTGTATAAGATTTTGACTACTATTACGTCATATATCTGGCTGGCTCACGGGTTCGAGGATATCTATACTGAAGAGCTCAAACGTCAAGTGCCAAAATATGTTAAAGGCGACATCGATAAATTCATTGGTGACATTAGTTTCCCAATAAAGAAAAATAAGTACGCACTTTTTGAGATGGCACTACGACGTAATAATGATTTGTATACCATTCTTAATAAATACAGTTGGATGAGAGCTCGTGACGGTTTTTCGCCGGGGTTTACTTTGCAGGATTTAAAAGAGAAGCGAGAGGAATTAAAACGACAAAAAAATAAGCCAATTCAAACCAGAGTTTACGTGCCAGTGCCATTACGCCCTTTAGTCAAAGTGGTACAGGAACTTGTCTATTTCCGTACTCTACGGACGGATGTGTTATATGAGTTTATGTTCTTGGCCAGGCCGGTTATACGCGCTGTAGGTGATAGATATAATATTCCTTTTGAAAAACTTAGGGATTGTTCAATCCATGATTTATTGGCAGGTAATCCCCACTTTTACTCATCCAATCTTACAGCGGCGGCTTGGCGCGGTAATATAGCCTTCTTTAGTAAACCGATTTTACCCAAGATGAGTCTTACCACCACCAAGGTGCGCGGTACGATAGCATACCCTGGTAAGTTGCGCGGTATTGTTAAGGTGGTTAAGTATGTTAACGAATTGGATAAGGTAAAAACAGGTGATATCTTAGTTACCCAAATGACCTTCCCATCATTTGTTATAGCTATGAAACGCGCCGCGGCTTTCGTGACTGATGAGGGCGGTATAACATGCCATGCGAGTATCATGGCGCGTGAGATGAAAAAACCTTGCATTATTGGCACTAAAGTTGCTACCAAGGTGCTTAAGGATGGTGATCTTGTTGAGGTTGACGCTAAGAGAGGTGAGGTGAGATTATTAACTAAACGTTAACTATTCACCGTTGATTATGCCTGATGATAAACTTAGCGAAATTCAAAGTCGGTTTTTAAAAGAAGCGCAGCAAAAGCAGCGTCGGATTGCTATTGGTATCTGGCGGCCGGAGCCAGTAGTGGTTGACAGTCTGCGTCAGGCGCAAAATTACACTGACTTGACGGTGGTCGGTTGCCAAATTGAAGGATTGAATTGCATGCCCACCAAAGACGACGACGAGGCCAGCCACGTTATTGTTGACTTAGTCAAAGAAGGTAGAGTAGAAGGCTTTGTTCGCGGGCAACTAAAAGATTCTTATACTCACAAAGTGTATGTGGAAGCGTTGGGACGACCCGAGCCAAAGTTCAAATTTACGCCTCTTACCATAGCTAAGGATAGGCAATGGTTTACTATTTCGAGTCCTTCTAATTATAATTCTTTAACACTTGAGCAAAAGCAGGCTGAGGCAGAGCGAGCAGCTAGGTGGCTTACTGATTTAGGTTATATCCCCAAAATCGGCGTCGCCAGTACCAGAAGGCTTAGTGGTCGTGTGGGTGAATTTGGTCTGTTGGAAGAAATAGCCAAATACTGCGAGGAGGCGGCTGAATTTCTACGCGGTAAGGGTTATGACGTCACAGAATATTACATAGAATACGAGCGGGCGGTGTGGGAAGGTTGTAATCTCATTGTTCCTTCCATAGGTATGATTGCTAACACGTGGTTGAAAGGTTTAGTTTATTTAGGTGGTTGGACGCTAGTTTGTTGTCCTATGTTAGATGAAGGGTCGTTCTATGATGATTCGCCGCGCAACAACGTCAACTGGTTTTGGCCGATAATTTCTACAGCGGCTTGGATAAATCGAAGCCTACTATAAATATAACTATTTTGACTTTTTCCACCCCCTATGTTAATCTACTTTGAAAACAAAATTGCATAATTTGGAGGAATTTATGACTTTAGGAAAAGAATCGTTATCTAACGAACAAACATCGGAGCTTGAAAACAAAGAGCGCCTGAGGCTTGCTGCCAAGAATATTATTGATTGTTTTGATTTTCAGCCGACCAAAGAGAGTCTATTGGTGGTTACAGATACCAAGGTCATGGAATTAAATCAATCTTTTATAGAGTCAATACAGCAAGAGCTTGAACAGAGGACTTCACAAGACCCACGTGCCGCTGGAGGTTATGAATTATATGTAATTCCGGCTTCACCTAAGTCTGCCACTCCACTAGGCGAGACTATTGGTAAAAAGATGTTGGATCGTCCGGTACTTATAGTTACTTCAATGTCCCGTTCTCATTCATCGGAAACCGGGACAGCCATAAGGGGTAACGCAGTCGAACGTTCGGTAATTGAGCAAATATTAAGTTCACCTACTTTTACCCAGACCGTCAATAAAGGATGGTCTGGACTTTCCCCACAAAGGCTACGGGAGTTAAACGGTCGTTTGCCAGACTCTTCCTACAAAAAGATGAAATTGTTAGCCAAGTCTACTCGTAGTCGAATCATTTCCATAACCAAGGGTCATAACCCTTACGACATACTGACTAAAGGTGCCGTACTGGAAAATGTTGAGGTTTTGCGTGAACGTGCGGATAAGATACAAAAATTGATGCGTGATGTGAATAGAGTTCACATAACTACCGAACTAGGAACTGACCTATGGCTTAAGGTTAGACCTGAATATATGGAATTAGAGGATGGTCGCCTTAACAAACCAGGCCAATTGTCAAATTACCCAATAGGCGAATGGTCATGTTCTCCCGACTGGCAAGGGTCAGATGGTATTTTGATTGTTGATGGGCCATGTGGCGGTAACATTAATCAGGATATTTTGGACAAGGGCCAGCCGCTTCGGTTAACTATCCAGAATGGTGAGGTGGTAAGGGTTGAAGGGAGTACCGAGGCCAAGAAACTTTGGGTCGCGTATCTTGATAGTGGTAATAACAGACACAACGATGCCTATCGTTTAGCAGAATTTGGTGTAGGCACAAATAGACGAGCCCTGGAAGCCAAGCCGCGTGAATATTGGGGCTCCTCCGAGGGAGAGAAGAAATATGGAACAGTCCATATTGCGGTCGGAAGTAATGGTTCATTCGGTCGTGAGCCTGGAACGCCGAATTTCAATTCCGCTACAGTCCATTGTGATATGGTTATAGGCTTGAATTCGGGTGGAGAAGTCACAGTAGAATGCGAACGGAATGATGGCTCAATGTTTAAATTTATTGAAAAAGGTGAGCCACAGGAGTACTAAATATTCAACTATATAAATTCAGACGGCTAGAAGTGATTACAACACCTCTGGTCGTTTTATTTTTTGTCAATATTTGTTATATCTGGTAAATTAAGCTTGATATGGTAAAGTACATCTTGTCATTCAGTAAAATTTCTAAAAAAGATGTGCCTTTGGCCGGTGGCAAGGGGGCGAGTTTGGGCGAGATGACACAAGCCGGCATTCCGGTGCCGCCGGGGTTTGTCATTTTGGCCAGTGCTTTTGACAGATTTTTGCACGAGACTGACTTGGAAGTAGATATCGAGGCTCAGTTGAAAAAGGTTGAATATAAAGACATCAATTCAGTGGAAAGGTATTCAGTGGTGATTCGCGACCTTATTCACGACACCCGTATGCCAAAAGATTTAGCTAAAGAGATAACGGCCGAGTTTAAAAAACTTAAAGCCAAGTATGTGGCCGTGCGTTCTTCGGCCACGGCCGAGGACTCAACCCAGGCAAGTTGGGCAGGGGAGTTGGAAACTTATTTGAATACGACTGACAGGACTTTATTGAAGCGCGTTAAAGATTGCTGGTCCTCGCTTTTCACGCCGCGCGCTATTTTCTACCGCCACGAGAAAAAAATGCACAAAGCCAAAGTTTCAGTGGCGGTGGTGGTGCAGGCCATGGTGCAGTCCGAGATTGCCGGCATTGCTTTTACTGTGCATCCGGTAACTAAGGATAAGAATCAAATGATCATTGAGGCAGGGCTTGGTTTGGGCGAAGCCATAGTATCAGGACAAATAACGCCCGACTCTTATGTTATTGATAAGAAACACCTCACGCTTATGGATGTGAACGTAGCTGAGCAGGTAAAATTCATGCAAGGTAAATCCACCGGAGGCAATGTTTGGAAAAAAGTGGCGGCCAACAAAAAATCCAAACAAAAGCTGAATGGTAAGGAGATAATTGCCTTAGCCAAAATTTGCCTCGGCATTGAAAAACATTACGGTTTTCCTTGCGACATTGAGTGGGCGCAAGCCAGCGGTAAATTCTACATTACCCAATCCCGCCCCATCACCACCCTTTGATTTTAAAAATTTAGCATTTACCGATTCGCGCGAATCGGTAAATGAGGTAGGAGGTAGTATGAAAATAACCGAACTGGAAAAGTCGTGTCGTTTGCTGTCCGCCAGGAAACGTATAGAAATTATGGAACTGCTGTTAAATGGTAGATCAAAGTCAGTAGGTGATGTGGCGGCCGCTATACATTTGTCATTTAAGTCAACTTCAAAACATCTCATCATGCTGCGCCAGGGTGGTTTTCTTGAGCGTTATCAAAATAGATATTCAGGACTATATCAACTTAATGACGATTTGCCATTCCATTTGAAGTCGTTACTTAAACTTATTAGGCAGTTGACGTAGTTGTGGTAGAATTCACCATTTACCCTTTCGCGCGAAAGGGTAAATGGTGGACAGATAAAACGTGTAAGTGATATGATGATAAGGATGTAATCATTAACCGCATTATTTTTTATGGCGCGACTGATTAAAAAAACGGCTCACGGGCCAATGGAGGTCAAACCGCAGGACAAATCTGTTTGGATTTGCATGTGCGGCCTATCCAAGAATCAGCCGTTTTGCGATGGTTCCCACACCAAAACCCAGGACGAGAACGAGGGCAAGACTTACGTTTACGACGACGAAGGCCACCGCCAAGAAACCGCTTAATTACAGCTGTTTGAGCTTGTTGATAAACTCCTACCCAAAAGGTAGGAGTTTTGCTATACTTAATTTATGCTCAAACTTTCAGCCCGCGGCGATTATGGTTTGCTTTTGGTGGGTTATTTGGCCGGTTTACGCAAGGGGCAGTACGCCAGCCTGGCTACGGTAGCCAGTGAGCGACGCTTGCCGCTTAAGTACCTGGAACGTTTAGCCCGCCGGTTGCTTGCCGGGCATCTGGTGGTCAGCCGTCAAGGTAAGGTGGGTGGTTACGCCTTGGCCCAGCCAGCTGGTAAGCTTAAACTCATCGATGTACTGCGCGCGCTGGAGGGTGAGCTAGAGCCGGTACGCTGTACTCACGACGGTCGCTGTTGCGAGCGCCAGGCGGCCTGCGAGCGTAAAACTGGTTATCAAAAAGTGCACAGCAAACTGTATGGACTATTGGCCCGGTATACCCTGGCTGACATACTGCCGACTATAACGGTGGTAGATTGGCCATCTAAACCCTGACTTCTACTTAAAATTTATTATTAATTTATTGTTTTATGTTTGCCTTACCCAACCTCCTCTACGCCTACGACGCGCTCGAGCCTTATATCGACGCCAAGACCATGGAGATACATCACGCCAAACATCATGCCGCCTACGTGGCTAAACTTAATGAAGCACTAGCGCAGGCACCCGAGTTGCAAAATAAAAGTCTAGAGGAGCTTTTATCTTCGCTTGATTCTGCACCCGAGGCTATTCGTACGGCCGTGCGTAATCACGGCGGCGGCCATTACAACCATTCGTTGTTTTGGACTTTAATGAAACCAGGCGGCAGCGACCAGCCGCAAGGTGAACTGGCAGCCAGGCTGGCTAAGTCATTCGGCGACTGGACAAAGTTTAGAGAAGCTTTTACCAAAGCAACTTTAGGGTTGTTTGGCAGTGGTTGGACTTGGTTGGTAGCTGACTCATCCGGTGAGCTAAGTATTGTGACAACCGCTAATCAGGATAGCCCTATCTCACAAGGTCTTAAGCCCTTGCTGGGTTTGGATGTTTGGGAGCATGCCTATTACCTCAAGTACCAGAACCGTCGGCCTGAATACGTGGAGGCCTGGTGGAATGTGGTCAATTGGCCGACCGTAGCCGCTCGCCTGGAAAAGTAATACCGGCGGCATGCCCAGACTTTTAGAAATAAGAAACCTTCACGTGGCAGTAGAGGGTAAGGAGATCATCAAGGGGCTGAATCTTAAAATTAAAACAGGTGAGATTCATGCCGTTATGGGGCCCAACGGATCTGGTAAATCGACTTTGGCTCAGGTGATAATGGGTCATCCTGCCTACACAGTGACATCTGGCCATATCAATTTATCCGGCCGCCGCCTGACTGAAATAAAACCTGACGCCCGAGCCGCGCGGGGGCTTTTTTTGGCTTGGCAGTACCCGCCAGCCGTCCCGGGGTTGCAAGTGGAGCAGTTTCTACGCAGTGCCAGGAATGCGCAAGCCAAAATTCGCGGCGAGCCAATATTGTCAGCCAAGGATTTCCGCCCAGTACTGGAAAAAAATATTAAAATCCTCAGGTTTAGGGAAGATCTGCTGCAACGTAGCTTGAATGATGGTTTCTCGGGCGGCGAGAAGAAGCGCTTTGAGATACTGCAATTGATGGTTTTAAAACCGCGCCTGGCGATTTTGGATGAAACTGACTCCGGTTTGGATTTAGATGCCCTGAAAACCGTTATGGAAGCGCTCAAAAAAATAGCCGCCACCACGAGTATTATGGTTATCACACATTATCCACGGTTGCTTCGTTATTTTAAACCCCATCAGGTGCACATTATGACCGGAGGCAAAATAGTGGCTTCAGGTGACAGCAAATTAGCCCGTCGTGTGGAACGCAGCGGTTATCGTAATTTTGTTGAGGCACATGGCTAAGTCTGATTTAAAAATCGGCAGCCGATATGAATACGGTTTCCATGACAAGTTGAGACCAGTGTATGCCATACCCCCAGGTTTAAGCGCCAGGGTCGTTGAGGAAATATCAGCTGTCAAAAATGAACCTGGTTGGATGAGGCAATTGCGCCTTAAGGCCCTGGAGTTGTTTAAGACGGCCGCTTTGCCAACCTGGGGAGCTGATCTTGGAGGCATTAACTTTGACGGCATTTGTTATTATTTAAAACCGTCAGCCAGGCGGGCTGAAACCTGGGATGACGTCCCGGCGCGGATTAAAAATACTTTTACCAAGCTGGGTATTCCCCAAGCCGAAGCCAAGCTCTTGGCCGGGGTGGGGGCGCAGTATGATTCTGAGGCCGTGTATCACAATCTCAAAGCGGAATGGCAGCACCAGGGCGTTATATTTCTTGATATGGATGAGGGCCTGAGGCGTCATCCCGAGATAGTGAAACAATATTTTGGCACGGTGGTACCACTGAAAGACAATAAGTTCGCTTCCTTAAACTCAGCGGTTTGGAGCGGTGGCAGTTTCGTTTATGTACCCCAAGGTGTACACGTCACCATACCACTGCAGGCATATTTTAGGCTTAACGCCCGCAACATGGGCCAGTTTGAGCGCACCCTGATTGTGGCCGAGGAGGGCAGTTTTGTTCATTACGTGGAGGGTTGCACCGCGCCGGTCTATGCCGTAGATTCACTTCATTGCGCGGTGGTGGAGATTATAGCCAAGCCGTATGCGCGGGTGCGTTACACCACCATACAGAATTGGTCCAATAATGTATATAATCTGGTGACTAAACGGGCCGTGGCCTACGAGGGCTCAGTGGTGGAATGGGTGGATGGAAATTTCGGCAGCAAGGTAACCATGAAATATCCCTGCGTAGTTATGAAAGAGCGGGGCGCCCGGGCTGACGTGCTGTCACTGGCTTTTGCCGGCCCAGGCCAGCATCAGGACGCCGGGGCCAAGGCCATACATCTGGCTTCCGACACCAGTTCCAATATCGTGTCCAAGTCAGTGTCGCGCGGCGGCGGCCGCACCAGCTATCGTGGCCTAATTAAGGTGGCCCCTCAGGCTATGAACATACGCAGTAAAGTAAGATGCGATGCCTTGCTGTTAGACGGGGATTCACGCTCAGACACTTACCCCACCATGCAAATAGATTCTAATGACGTAAGTATGGAACACGAGGCCACAGTGTCCAAGGTGGGTGAGGAGCAGCTTTTTTACTTGCGCTCGCGCGGCCTGACAGAGGCCGAAGCCGCCGCCTTGATTGTGGCCGGCTTTATTGAGCCGGTGGCCAAAGAACTGCCTATGGAGTTTGCCTTGGAGTTAAATAGGTTGATTGAGTTGGAAATGGAAGGGAGTGTGGGATAAATTATGACCGCCGCCAGCCCTGCCAGACAATTTAGTTCGGGCGCTAAAATACTGATTCCACCCCGTACCAGGCAGGAAGTTTTTTTAGCAAAGCCAACTAACAATCAATACACCGTGGAGGTTGAACCCGGGGCCAGTTTACTACTGGTCTTGTCGTCATTGCCGTCGGTTTTTAATCTTCAGGCCAGCGTAGCTCAGGACAGCAGTCTGACTGTGGTGGTGGCTTTTAAGACCAAAGCAGCCACAAAATTTTTCAGCTATATAAGGCTAGTTGGCCGTGGCGCCAAAGTTAAGGAACAGACTGCTCTAGTGGCCAGTCAAGGAGCGGAGATTTATGTGGAGAATGTTTTTGAACATTTAGCCCCCCAAACCTTTGGCCGTGTCGTTAGTCGCCGAGTCCAGGCCGATAACTCGGCCGGCGAATTTTGGGGCCTGCTTAAGGTGTCTCCACAGGCTACCGGTACGGACACCTATCTGTCTGATAAAGCTTTGCTCATAGGGGATAAGGCCCGGGCTACGTCGGTACCTAAGCTTGAGATTTTAACCGATGAGGTTAAGGCTTCACATGGCACGGCGGTTGGCAAACTGTCTCCGGAAGAGTTATTCTATTTACAGAGCCGAGGCTTGGATCGTCTGGCGGCAGAAAAACTTTTGACTACGGCTTTTTTGGAGCCGGCTTTGGCAGGGTTGTCGCCGCGGTTACGTGGTTTAATCGGTTACTAACCGTTTATGTTGTCGGATAATATACGCAGGCAATTCCCCGTGTTTGCCGAGCCAGTTAATAAAAATCTGGCTTTTTTGGATAACGCCGCCTCTACCCAAAAACCTGCCGCGGTCTTAGAAGCGATAGACCGTTGTTATCGCACCAGTTACGCTAATGTTCACCGCGGCATATACCGCTTGTCGGAGGCGGCTACCACTGCTTATGAAAACGCTCGCGTCATAACTGCTCGTTTCCTCCAGGCGCGACAGCTTGAGGAGATAATATTTACCCGCAACGCCACTGAAGCGCTTAATCTGGTGGCCCAAACTTATAGCCAGCGGCTTAAGCCGGGAGATGAGGTGTTGCTGAGTCAGCTTGAACATCACGCCAACTTGGTGCCTTGGCAGCAAATGGGTAAACGTTATGGGTTTACCGTACGTTTTTTACCGTTGACTCCAGACGGCAGATTGGATCTGGATAAGTTAGATGAGTATCTTACCACTAAGACCAAGGTAGTAGCCTTGAGCGCAATGTCGAATGTGCTGGGGACTGTCACCGAACTCAAGGTTATAATTCCACGGGCTCGCGCTTTAGGCGCCCTGGTGGTGGTAGACGCAGCGCAAATGGCGAGTCACAGGCCGCTTGACGTGCAAACTCTGGATTGTGACTTTTTGGCTTTTTCCGGGCACAAAGTGTTTGGCCCCTCAGGCGTGGGTGTGCTGTATGGCAAGCGAGCCAGGCTTGAAGATTTACCGCCCTTCCAGTACGGCGGCAGTATGATAAACGAAGTGCAGTGGGATGATTCAACTTGGGCTGATATACCGGCTAAATTTGAAGCCGGCACCCCGGCCATTGCCGAAGTAATAGGTTTGGGCGCGGCCCTTGAGTTTGTCATGAGTTTAGGTTGGCAAGATTATATGACTTATGAAGACGAGTTAACGCGTTATGCCTTGCCTAAACTTTTAGCCGTGACAGGTTTGCATCTGCTCGGGCCCAGCACGCCGCAAAATCGTGGTCCGGTGTTTGCTTTTACCATAGCTGGCGTTCATCCTCATGATTTATCCAGTGTGCTGGATGATCTTAATATTGCGGTACGCTCCGGGCATCACTGCGCCCAGCCATTGCATCGTCTGTACAACATATCGGCCACAACCCGCGCCAGCGCCACCATCTACAACAGTAAAGAAGATTTTGATCGTTTGATTGAAGGTATTGAAAAAGCTAAACGGTTGTTTAGTTAATTATTGGCTAATAGCTAGGAACCAGTGGCTAATTATTTATGGATCTTTATCAGCAGAATATTCTGGATCATTATAAGCATCCGCAGCATCGGGGCGAACTTAAGGCTGCCGACAAGCGTAGCACGGCGGCGAATCCGTCCTGCGGCGACAGTGTGATTTTTTACCTGCAGACCAGAGATGATAAAATTGTTCAGGCGCGGTGGATGGGTGAGGGTTGCGTGTTATCGCAAGCCGCCGCCGATATGCTGGCGGAATTTGTTCAAGCTAAAACTCTGGCCGAAGTCGTGGCCTTAAAAAAAGAAGAGCTACTTAAATTAGTGGGCGTTGAACTAGGGCCCAATCGTGTCAGGTGTGCTCTCTTGCCGCTGGAGGCGCTGCACCAGGCGTTGAAGTAGTTTAAGCTTAATTTCCAACAGGGTTCAGTGCTCTGTTTGGGCAATGAAAGTTTATCGTTTTTTACCTAAATCACCTACGATACAGCCGGTCAGGCCAAGAATCGCGTGGCCAACATGTTCTGGTAGTTCCAAGTGAAAGATATCGCCGAAGTTAGGTAGCGTCAGCCCGAAGCCTAAAAATATAAGCCCCAAGAGCCCGGTGGCCGTAGCGTACCTGGAGCGCGTTTTATTTTGGGCCTGAGCCCAGCCCAGCTGCAGTCCTATAGCCCCAAAAATTAGATAGACAAAGCTTTGGAATAAGTCCAGTTGAACGAAGTTGGGTATTTTTACTATAAAAAAACCTGCCAAGCCCAACAGAAAGAGAACAAGCCCAATAATTCGGTTGTACCAAATAAGTAGCATACACACTTACTATAGCAGTGGCCGGCGGCTAGTGGCTAGGCCCTCGCCTGTGGTACAATTTGTTATATGGTTAACCACGTGTTTGTTATTGGTAGCGCTACTTGGGACGTTCTTTTTACCACTCCTGAGGCTAAATTATTGTCAGCCGCCAGGCGGCGTCGGCGGTTTTTAGCCTTTCCCTACGGCGGAAAACTTGATGCCAAAGACGTCACCTATGGTTTCGGCGGGGGAGCGGCCAACGTCAGCGTCGGACTGACTCGCTTGGGTTTGTCAGCCACCATTATTACTAGATTAGGTAGGGATTGGCGCGGGGACGAAGTAGTTAAGAATCTACGCCTCAAGGGCGTGGTTACTAACCGCCTTCAACGTGACAGCGCCGAGACAACGCCATTATCTTTTGTGGTCACTACCGGCGGACCGCGTGACCACGTGGCTTTTGTGGCGCGCGGCGCGGCTAAGAATCTAAAAATACCGAGCAGTCTACCAGTGCCCGGCAGTTGGTTTTACGTTACGTCTCTGGCATCGCCACGTTGGTCCAGTCAACTATTGGCTTTATTCAAGTCCGCTAAAGAGAATAAACAAAGTGTATTTTGGAACCCGGGCACTAAGCAGCTCGAGGATAGCCGAGCCATGCGCAGGCTTTTGCCATATGTAACCATACTTGATTTAAACCACGCCGAGGCTGAATTTTTAGCTCGCGATCTTAAATTAAGGGACGGTACGACTGCAGGCCTACTTGAGGCCTTGCATAGATCAGGCGCTAAGAATGTCTTAATGACCGAAGGCGCTAAAGGTGCCCATTTTTACGACGGCTGGCAGGTGTATTATCACCATTCTCTGGAGGTTGAGCTGGTTAATACTACAGGCGCCGGCGATGGTTTCGGTTCTGGTTGGTTGGCTGGCTACGTGAGTTCTGGCGGCAGGATAGAACAGGCCATGCGCTGGGGCATGCTTAATTCCAGCTCAGTCATACTTCAGGTTGGAGCCCAGCGTGGATTGCTGACCCTACCACAGCTTAAGTCTTTTGAACGTCAATATGTCAAAGCGCGAGGTTACGATTGAAGTTTCGGCCCGTCATGTCCACTTAAGTCAAGAACACCTGGCTAAACTTTTTGGCGCCGGATCAGAGCTTCATCTGGCGCGTCAAATTTCACAACCTGGCCAGTTTGCGGCTGAGGAGAAAGTAACCATTGTTGGGCCCAAGGGTAAGCTGGCCTGCCGCGTCGTAGGACCACTGAGGCCAGCCACACAAGTTGAATTATCGGTTACTGACTGCCGTCTGCTTGGTTTGCCTGTGGCGTTGCGAGTATCAGGAACTCTGGCTGGTACTCCGGGTGCACGCCTTGAAGGTAAGGCTGGCAGTGTTGAGCTTGAGCAAGGTGTGATAGTGGCTCAACGTCATTTACACATTAATCCCACTCAAGCCCGGGCTTGGGGCCTAAAGCACGGTGATGTGATAAGTATTAAAATAGACGGCGCCAGGCCTGTGACTTGGCATGATGTTTTTGTATGCAGTCGAGAGGGTGTTGATGAGCTGTCTTTTATGATAGATACAGACGAAGCCAATGCGGCCGGATTAAAAAGCGGCGAGCGGGGCGCCATAGTTGATTGATTATGCCAAACGCCAGCTATATTTTGGTCTTAAATGCCGGCAGCGCCACCTTGAAGTGGGCTTTGTTTGAGCCAGAGTCTTTGTTGGAAATTGGACGAGGAGTTTGTGAAAGGATAGGCGCTGGGGGCAGTTTTGCCGAATGGCGCCTGAGAGGCAAGCCATCAGTAAAAAATATTGCTTTGGCTAATCACAGTGCGGCCCTTGGCTACGTGCTTAAACTTTTAGCTTGGCACAAAATTGACCTTAATTTAGTAACAATCGTCGGCCATCGTGTTGTTCATGGTGGAATTAAATTTAATTCAGCGACCGTGCTTACGGCTAGTGTTATTAAACAGTTAAGCCGTTATAATTCTTTGGCTCCACTTCATAACCCAGTACAACTTGAGGTGACTATAAGTGCTAAAAGATTTTTGCCCCGGGCACGTCACCTGGCTGTGTTTGATACTGCTTGGTTTGCCGGTTTGCCCGAGCAGGCGCGCGAATATGCCCTACCTCAAGCGCTGGTTAAAAAGTACGGCCTCAGGCGTTTCGGCTTTCATGGCATTTCCCATAGCTTGGTGGCTCGGCAGGCCTCAAGGAAGCTGCAAAAGCCTTTGGAGGTTTTGAACCTTATTACTTGTCATCTTGGCTCAGGTTGCAGCCTGACAGCGGTGCGGGCTGGGCGGGCGGTGGACACCTCTATGGGGTTTACTCCACTGGAGGGTTTGGTGATGGGCACCCGGGGCGGAGATATAGACCCAGGGGTAATTATTTATTTATTGAAACAGAATAGATTAAGCCTAAATAAACTTGACGAATTACTTCAGAAAGAGAGCGGCTTAAAAGGTGTGAGCGGGGTGGCAGACATGCGCGAGGTGCTGGTGCGGGCTGGTTACGAAGTTTTAGGGTTTAAGGCCATCGGCCGGGTAAGCGCTGCAGAGAAAAAACAAGCGCGTTTAGCGCTAAAAGTATTTTTGTACCGCGTGCAAAAATACATTGGCGCTTACGCAGCCATTTTGGGCCGGGTGGACGCCATTGTTTTTACCGGCGGCATTGGCGAGCGAAACGAAGTGGTGCGTAACTTAATTATGAACGGCCTGCCGACACTTAAGACCATTCCAGTACTAGTCATTCCCACCAACGAAGAACTCGCCATCGTGCGGGAGGTATCAGTTAAATAGCGGATTTATAGTTATCCGGACACTTTGCAGGTGCTGGCTGAAGAGATGGGGGCTATAGTTAAAAAACTCAAGATAGATAAGGTGGTTGGTGGCGAAACTACGGGAATAATTTTAGCCACGGCAGTATACATGGTCACCAAGATACCTATGTGTTATGTGCGTGAGGATAGACCTGCCCCGCCGCGTTATGCCGTAGAAGGAGTATTGAATCCAGGAGAACACGTGGCTTTAATAGATGATTCTTACGTGACAGGCAAGAATAAGCTTAAATTTATCGCCAATATTGAACAAAGCGGCGGCCTGGTTACTGATATTGTGGTAGTCTGTGATGCTTTTATCCCAGGACAAGATAGTAGTAGGAAGATTATCCAAAGCAAGGGAATTAAGGTACATTATTTATGTACCTGGACTGATTGGTATCGGCTACTTAATGAATACGGTTATTTGTCTCCCCAGATGTGTAAAATAGCCGTCGACTCTATAGATAATCGCTCCTCGTGGAACGGCCCGGGAAGCGAAACTAAATGGGCTTGGTTTGAAAAAGTTAAACAATTACAAGGGGGAAAATTTATATGAGCGAACTATTTGGCACAGTGCCCGGAGTGGTCATCCAAGAAGGCCAAGTCAAGAATACCGCGGGTTTAGTAGCGGTGATGAAGGGCGTAGCCTCAGGCGAGGCTCAAGTGAAAGCCGATGGGTTGGTGGTGTCTGTTTCTGGCGGCGGCAGTCTGCCGCAAGCGCATCCCATTTGCTATGAAGCGCAAAAGCTAGCCGCTGGCGTCTCGTCGCGGGGTGGCGTGTTAGTTAACGGGGGTGAGAACGGCGGCACTATGTTAGCCGTGACTGAAGCTGAGCCTGATATAACCTTAGGTATCGCCTGCCCCTATCATGAGTTAACTCATTTTGGCACTAAAGCCATAGTAAATTCTTATCAGACCCGTAAAATGCTTATTGCCATAATGCCGGTGGTGGTGGTTTTTCCCGGGCAAGTGGGCACGCTAGACGAGTTGATAACCTGTATTGGTTGGATTAAATCATTACAAAAGCAAAACGCTTTGCCGCCGCAGTTGTGGGTGCATGAATACTGGTGGGATGTTTTAGAATTACTGCACAGTAAAGAGGCTATTCAAGCTGATGTATGGGATAAAATTCACCAGTTTCAAGACGTTGATGCCATCCTCAGTACAATCAAAACTGCTTAAAATCATAATACGATACCCGCAAGTGATTGCCTGGGGCCCCTTTAAGCATGGCCAGGGCTATTGGGTACCTTATTATTTCAATTTTCGTGGCGCCGTAGCTTTACCAAAATTGAGGCAGGCTATTGTGTCTACCTTAGCCAGCGAAGCTAAAAAGTATAAAGTTGATGTCGTGGCCGGAGCTGAGACCGCTGGTATTGCCTGGGGCGCTTTGGTGGCTGATAAATTGAATAAACCGTTCGTGTACGTGCGCAAGGAACGTAAACATTTTTTAACTAAGAGAGCGGTGGAAGGTATTTATCGGGCCGGTGCCCGCGCGGTTTTGATAGACGATACTTTGCTGTTGGGCAGTACCAAACGTCAAATGGTCAGGCAAGCACGCCGCGATGGCCTGAATATTACGCATATTTTATTGCTTTACATAAGTGGTCAGGGGAATCGTTCCAACTGGCGTAAATTAAAGAAATGGCTGGCCGGCAGGCACATAACATTAAAGGCCTGTGTGACCAGGCAGGAATTATGTAAAGCATTTTTGAACAAAGGTGTTTTAACCCCGGAATTATTAAAGCTCGGTTCTATATATATGGCTGATCCATATGGCTGGCATAAATCAGCTTTAGCACGTAAGTTATCATCCAGCCTTAAAGGGCAGCGGCGTAAATACGAGCAATAGTGTATAATAATGCTTATATGAGCCAGCAATCTCTTAAGCGGGAAATAATACAAAAAGTATCAGAGCTGGCTACGGCCGGTTTCGGCCTGGTGGCGGCCCTGGCCTGGAACGATGCCATTCAATCGCTGTTTAAAGAAATCTTTGGTACCCAGTCGGCTATCTGGGCCAAGTTTGCTTATGCCGTGTTGGTTACCGTTTTGGTGGTAATAATTGCCTTAAAATTAGGCCAGGCCTTGAATAAAATTAAAGAGATACCCCCATGAAAATCAATAATCTAAATTGGAAAATAGGCGGCGAAGCCGGCTACGGCATAGCTTCGGCCGGGGAGATTTTTGGTTATGCTTGTGCTCATGGCGGCCTGGAGAGTTTTGCTTATCTTGAATACCCTTCGCTGATCCGCGGCGGGCACAACACCTATCAGGTTTGGGTGCGCCAAGACAATGTCCAATCACATTCCTCGCAAATTGATTTGCTAATAGCCCTGAATCTGGAGACGGCAGACAGGCACTTAGCGGAAGTAATACCTGGCGGGGGATTGATTTTTGACCTTGACTATAAAGATTTAAGAACCTACTCCTGTCAGCGTGGCGACATTAGCGTCTTCCCCGTACCCTTAGAGACTCTGGCCAAGCAGGCGGGGGGAGAAAAAGTGATGCGCAATACCGTGGCGGTGGCAGCCTCTTTGGCTTTGGTACAATTTCCTTTTGATTATTTAAGCGAGTTAATAGCTCGGGCTTTTAAGAAAAAGGGCGAGACTATAATAAAGCTGAACGTGGCGGCAGCCAGGGCAGGGTATGATTATGTGGCGGAAAAATTCCAAGATAAATTTAATTATAAATTGGAAGTGCATCCCCAAGACAGCCGGCGGCTGCTGGTGAACGGCAATGAGGCCATAGCCATAGGCGCTATTAAGGCTGGAGTCAAATTCTGCGCCGCCTATCCTATGACCCCGGCCTCGTCTATTTTTAATTATTTAGCAAACAGCGAGCGGAAATATAATTTAGTAGTCAAGCAAACAGAAGATGAAATCGCGGCCATGAATATGGTGGCCGCGGCTGGCTTCGCTGGCGTGCGGGCTATGACCGCCACCTCCGGCGGCGGATTCTCACTAATGGTGGAAGCGCTTGGTTTAGCAGGCATGGTAGAATCGCCAGCTGTTATCGTGCTGGCCCAGCGACCTGGGCCGGCTACGGGCTTGCCCACTTGGACTGAGCAGGGCGACTTGCGTTTTGTGCTTCACGCGGCCCAAGGTGATTTCCCGCGCGTTATCTTGGCGCCAGGCGATCCGGCAGAATGTTTTGAGCTGGCTTTCCAGGCCTTTAACCTGGCAGAAAAGTACCAATTGCCGGTTATTATTCTGACAGATAAATATCTGGCCGAGGCCAGGCAGACTCTGCCCTTTTTTAAGACAGATAATTTAAAAATTGATAGGGGAGAGTGGGCTGATGTGACGGGCCGCCAGCCCAACGAGAGGTTTGAACGTTACGCTGATACCAAGACCGGCGTAAGCCCTCGCGTGATTCCAGGCACGCCGGGCGGTGTATTTGTGGCCAACAGCGACGAGCATGAGCCGAGCGGGTTATCCAACGAAGAGTCAGCTATGAGAAAGCTGATGATGGACAAGCGTATGCGCAAGCTGCAGTTTGCCCGGGCCGACGTGCCTGAGCCGGTTAAACTGTATGGTCCTAAAGAGGCTGATGTTACTATAGTGGGTTGGGGTTCTATGAAAGGGCCGATACTGGAAGCTATGAAGATGTTAGAAAGTAAGAGCCTGCCTGCCGGCGAGGCAGGTAAGAGTTTGAGTGTTAATTTTTTGCAAATCAGGTTACTTGAGCCATTCCCGATAAAAGAAGTTGACGCTGCTCTGCGCCAGGCCAAACACCGCCTTTTGATTGAAAATAACTACTCGGGCCAGCTCGGCGGGCTTATTCGTGAGCGAACAGGGATTGATATTACTGACAAACTCTTAAAGTACGACGGCCGGCCGATACATCCCGAAGAGATAGTGTCCGCAATTAATACTGGAAGTGTCTAAAGTATGATCGTCGCAACACTAAACCTAAAGAATATGTTCGGTAGTGGCGAGTGGCAGCATTATAGCAAGACAATTAGTTACGATGAGGACTTTGTTGCTAAGCGCACCAAATACCTAACTAAAGTAATCGCATCGCTTAAAGCTGACATTATCGTACTACAAGAAGTTGGTTCACCAGAGGTCTTGGGAAAAATTACTGCGGCGCTACCCAGGAAGTACGATATGTTCGTGGCTGAACCTGATCGTCGCGGAATTGCAAATGGCCTACTATTTGGGAGAAATTTATCATGCAGTTGTGAATCTATCCGTCTTGTACCGTCGTTGCCGCCATTAAGTATCAAAGATTCAAAGACAGATGGTGCTAAGGGTACGCAGAGGAGAGCGTATATTTTAGCAAAAACAACATATAATAAACTTCCGCTTTACATTATAGGTGTTCATTTCAAGAGTTCAAATCCAACTTACCTTACTGATACGGCTGGTCATCAACAAGAACCACAGAGCCAAGTTGATGTCTGTGATGGTTACATTCGAGCTGAGTTAGCTCGGTTAGCTGAGGCGCGGGCACTTCGTTCGTTTGTGGATGAGTTGATAACATCTGTGCCCAATATACAATTAGTAATTGCCGGAGATTATAACGACACCGAACTTAGTCCGACAGTTAAAGCCATAAGAGGTGATGAAGCGATGTTTGGCGGAAATTTAGAGAATGTTTGCGAGCGCATCCCTCCACCAAAGCGATACTCCAAACTTACACTGGGCGTTAAACGACTCATTGATCATATGTTAATTTCAAATAACATAAGTAAAAATGTTGCTAGTGTGCGTATTATGAATAAATCTCTTAATGATCAAGATGGTATTGAGCCCAGCAAAGAAGCTTTTATTATAGAGAGCGATCATGCTCCAATCGTGGTAAAATTTAAATGAAGTAATTATGTCCACCGTTAAAGATTTTGAAACCAAACAATTTCCCACCTGGTGCCCGGGGTGCGGTGATTTTGGCATTTGGACAGCCATTAAAAACGCCTTTGTGGCGCAGGGGCTAGAGCCGCACCAAATAGCCGCTGTTTTCGGCATCGGTTGTTCTGGCAACATGGCCTCGTTTCTTAATGTCTACGGTTGGCACGCCCTACACGGACGCACTATCCCGGCCGCCGCCGCCATCAAGCTCACCAATCACAAACTTCAGGTGCTGGCCGTCGGTGGTGACGGCGATGGTTATAGCATAGGCTTGGGGCATGCCTTGCACGCCATGCGCCGCAATGTGGACTTAGCCTACATAGTGCACGACAATCAAATTTACGGTCTGACCAAGGGGCAGGCCTCACCCACCTCGGAAAAAGGCATGGTGACCAAATCTACGCCCTTTGGTTTAGTAGAAATACCGGCTGACCCCATAGCCATGGCTATACTTGCTGGCGCTACATACGTGGCCCGTGGGTTTTCTGGTAATGTTAAGCAGTTGACTGAGTTAATTGTTGGCGCCATGAAACACAAAGGCTTTGCCTTGGTGGATGTGATGCAACCATGTGTAACGTTTAACCATCACAACACTTTCCATTGGTTTTACGATCGCGTTTACGAATTAGACAAAGAGGGTCACGACTCCAAAGATAAACAGGCGGCCATGCTCCGGGCCATGGAATGGCCCAGCCAACAGTTGATAGACGAAGCGCGGGTAGATAGGATTCCGACTGGGCTTTTTTATCAGGAGGAACGCTCAACTTATGAGGACGAACTGCCGCAAATCAAAGATCAGGCCCTGGTTGAGCAATCGCTAGAGGATATTGATATTACGTCGTTGATGGAAGCACTAAGCTGATGACAACTAAGCGTTGGCAAGTTGCCGAGCCAGTCTCTCCAGAGGTTTTAGGGTCGTTCCCAGAAATCGATCCTGTTTTGTTGCAACTGTTGTGGAATCGAGAGGTTAAAACACAGACAGCCATAGATGAATTTTTAAATCCCGACTGGAGCCAGGACGTACATGATCCGTACCTTTTCCGTCATATGCGTAAAGCCGTGGAGCGTATATATGAGGCGGTAGGGGCGGGGGAACCCGTGGCCGTGTATGGCGATTATGATGCCGATGGAGTGTGCGCGGCGGCTATTGTAGTATCTACGCTTAAAAAACTCGGCGCTCAAACAGAGGTTTATCTGCCTCACCGCGAGCGGGAAGGCTATGGGCTTAATAAAGAAGCGGTAAAGTATTTGGCTGATAAGGGCGCGAGGGTGCTCATTACTTGTGATTGCGGTGTGGCCAATGTGGCGCAGGTAGCTTATGCCAATGAACTGGGGTTCGATGTTATTGTTACCGACCACCACCAGCCGCAGGATACTCTGCCTCCAGCCTATGCCATTCTTCACCCAAGTCTTGAGGGCGAAACTTATCCTTTCCGATACCTATCTGGCGGTGGTGTGGCTTTTAAACTTGTCCAAGGCCTGCTTCGCTATGAGGGCTGTCAGCTGCCGCCTCTGGAACGCGAATCGCATGAAAAGTGGCTACTGGACCTCGTGGCTATCTCCACCGTGGCGGATATGGTGAGGTTGCAAGGCGAAAGCCGCACCCTGGCACGTTACGGCC
>JACRFN010000075.1 GCA_016217875.1 Candidatus Kerfeldbacteria bacterium | reverse complement strand
TTGGCTTTTGAACCTATTGTGTCGTTTGGCAGGAATACGGCCAACATACATCATGAGCCCAGTCGCGCTAAGCTGCGGCCCGGGGATAATGTGATGTTTGATTTTGGCTGTACGATGAAAGGTTATTGTTCTGACATGACGCGTACTTATTTTTGGGGTGAGCCCTCAACCAAACAAAAGCGAGTTTATCTGGCCGTGCTTCAGGCTCAGCAAAAGGTTTTGGATAAATTAAAACAGGGTGAACGGCGTGCTAAAGTGTTGGATTCAACGGCGCGTAATTTTCTTACTAA
This sequence comes from Candidatus Kerfeldbacteria bacterium, assembly GCA_016217875.1. GTDB lineage: Bacteria > Patescibacteriota > Patescibacteriia > Veblenbacterales > UBA10138 > JACRFN01. The sequence continues at coordinate 4,246 of JACRFN010000075.1, read as the reverse complement.
AAAATTTGGTAAGTTGTGTTTTAGTCATGGTCTGGGGCACGGCGTAGGTACGGCTATACACGAGTGGCCAAATTTTAAACCTGAGAGTTCTGATACCTTAAAACCAGGCATGGTTATGACAGTGGAGCCAGGAGTTTATCTTAAGGGTTGGGGCGGGGTGAGGATTGAAGATATGGTACTCATACAGTGGAGAGGGATAAAGAACCTGACCAGGGTACCAAAGGATTTAAGTAGCGCTATTTTAAAGCGTTTCTAATTCCCAATTCCTAATGTCTAATTTTTAAATAAATCCCAAATCCCAATGTCCAAAAAATTTTTAGGAATTAGAAATTAGGGTTTAGGATTTATTTTATACTTATGTGTCGTCTTAAGGTTCGGGTGACAGCCAATTCTCACCGCCCCGGTTTGGTGGGGCTGATAGACAAAGTGGTTCATCTTAAAGTATCTGCTCCACCGGCCGACGGGCAGGCTAATCGTGAGTTGTGCAATTTTTTGGCTGAGTTGTTCCATTTAGCTCCCAGCCTTATTTCCGTGCGTTACGGGCACTCCGCCCGACAAAAAGTGGTGGAGGTGCAAGGTGTTGACGAAGGTCACTTGTTTGCTATACTGAGGCAGCATTTAGTTAAAAATATGCGGGAGTAGTTCTCCGATGGATGCTAGGCATCAGCGGAGCAGGCAGCAGTAGAATGGTCCGTTGGCCAACGGACAGGTCGCGGGTATAATGATATGGCGTACGTTTATATCTTGAGGAGTAGGAATAATAACCATTTATACGTTGGCAGTACGAATGATTTAGGTCGTCGCTTAGCCGAGCACGAACGTGGGCATAGTCGTGCCACTAGGGCACTTATTCCATTTGAGTGCGTCTTTTATGAAAAGTTTCAGACTCTCCTTGAGGCCCGTCGAGTTGAAGCCCACCTAAAGCGATTAAAATCCAGGGCCGTACTCGAGCGCATTATTAAAGATGGTATAATTAAATTCATGCGGGAGTAGTTCAGCAGTAGAATGCTTCCTTGCCAAGGAAGAGGTCGCGGGTGCGAATCCCGTCTCCCGCTCCATAGCAAACTGAAATCCCCCAACGTGGGGGATTTTTAGTTGCTATGATGTTGGTAGGTGGTTTGCGGCCGCGACCATAGGTCGTGGGGTTGAGGCGGCCGATAGAGTGACTGAACTGCTTCAGTCGCGTGCCGTCGAAACGGGCAGGGCGGTGCCTATGGCCGTCCTGCCCAGGCCCGAAGGGGAATCCCTGCCTACCGGCAGGCAGGCCGTCTCCCGCTCCAGAGAAAGATGCTTCACTATAACTAGTGGAGTGTTTTTCTTTGTGTTTGGGATTCGCAGGGCGCGAGAAACCACGCGTCCGCGGGGCACCGGGTGGGAAAGAGTTCGGTCTCCCATTCAAGAATCTAAACTCGTTATACTAGCGGATTTTTGTTGGGGGATTATACTAAAGAGGTACGTTTATGTTGAAGCATACCCCCACTATTCCTCAATATAAAATAGAGGAGATTAGACAAATTCACCATCAGGGGAAGTCGCAAGAAGATTTTCACCAGATTGTGGCCGGAGCCTATATTGGTGATGTGGTGTATGGGGCGAACGACGGCATTATTACTACCTTTGCGGTGGTAGCTGGTGTGGCTGGCGCTGCGCTCTCGCCCACTATCGTACTCATCCTAGGTGTGGCCAACATTTTGGCCGATGGTTTTTCCATGGCCGCCGGCAATTTTTTGGCGCGCAAGTCCGAGCATGAATACCGCCGCACCGAGCGCGGGCGCGAGGAATGGGAAATCGATCACCTGCCCGAGGAAGAGCGTCAGGAGATTCGCGAGCTTTACGCTGCCAAAGGATTTGTCGGCGCCGACTTGGAGCGGGCGGTATCTATTATTACCAGCAACCGTAAAGTATGGGTTGATGAAATGATGGCGGGTGAGCTTAAGATAGTGGGTGAAGGCGAAGGCCATCCGTTAAAGAACGCGCTGGCCACTTTAATAGCTTTTGTGCTGGCTGGTGCGGTGCCACTAGTTCCTTATGTTGCCGGGTTTAGCGGTCTGGCAGCTTTTGGGTGGGCGGCCGTGGCGGCTGCTGTTGTTCTGTTTGCCGTGGGTAGCCTGCGTACGCTTGTCACCGGCAAGCGTTGGTGGCTGGCTGGCCTGGAAATGTTGGTGGTGGGGGTGGTCGCAGCCGTCGTGGCTTATTTGGTAGGTTATTTTTTAAGTAAGTTAGTTTAGTAGGTAATTAAAAAATAAAATCACCCCGCGTCCGCGGGGTGATTTTATGAAAACTATGCGTGCTTTACAGCGTAGGGGTTACCTATGGTTGCGTGGTTGATTGTGGAGTTAATACCTGTGGGCGAGACCCCATCCCTTTCTCGTCGTTGTCTAAGCCTTCAAGTTTGGCTCTAATCTTTTCTTCTAGCTCACCAAACTGTTCCATCATTAGGCCCTTATTGCCAGTGCGGCTTTGCTGAATTCTTAGGGCAACTTGTCCTAGCTGCATGAGTTGAGGGAAGGCATCGTCCATGAGTTCGCGGGCGTCGCGGAATTCACCTTGGTTGAAGCTTTCCAGGACGGGCTGTAGGATTTCTGTGATTTGGGCACGGACGTCACCATCCTTAATTTTCTTAAGGAAGCGCTGTAAATCTCGTAAGCGGTATATTACACCAGTGATTTCGCCGGGGTGCCCATTGTCGTGGAATTGCTGCATGGCCTCCATAGCCTCTTCGTACTCGTTGGCTTGGAGCTTGGTGGTGACCTCATTGTATGCTTGGCGCATCACCTCGAGATTAGTCTTCAGGTTCTCTAGGTTAAAGCCGAGTTTTTGGAATGAAGCTTGAGTGGAGAGCTTTTGTGCACGCTTGAGTTCCTTCTCGATTGTCTTAAGTTCTTTGGGGAGTTCGACCTTGGCGCGAATTTTATTGATCTCATCCCATAGTTGTGCTTGCCAGAACTCTTGCAATGCCTCGCGGAGATTCTCGTTGTCGTTCCCTTTTTGGGCTGCCTTGATAGCTTGACTGAACTCGTCAAGATTCTTTAGTAGGCTCTGCACTTGAGTTACATCGCCGGTGCTGCCGGGTGATTTGGCGAGCTGTTTGGAGAAACGCTTAAGCTCGTTGCGCATCATGGTCATATCCCTGAGCGCATTCATGACTTCGCGAGGATCAATAAAGTCTTGGGGTGGCTGTACTTCACCCTCATCCAAAAATAATTGCGGTGCCGGCTTGACGTTCTGGGCGGATATCTTTTGCTCCAGCGGAGGAGTGGCTCCCTCTGCGGGCGTGGCTAACTGTGGTATGGGTTGCGGCGGTAGGTTGGGATTGAAGGTACTGTCAGGCGTACCAGTTGGTAACGGTGTCGTGCTTGGTGTAGGGATTGGTTGAGGTACGGTCAGCGAGGTATCGGGTATTATTTGCTGAGTGGTGTCAGTCTGAGCAAAGATGTACGGTGCACCTACAGCTAAGATAACGAGCGCACTCACTACTGAGGCGCAGCCTAAGATAAAATGATGGTGCTTTGGTTGTAGCTGTTCCATAGGTTAGTCAATGGTTAGATTGGGGTTATATATTTATTTTTTGTGGTGTAGTGAGAACGACATTCGACCGCTATCGTTCTCAAGATGTTTAAGTATTAGTCTTAGAGAAAGCCAAATAAAAAACTTTTAATTCAAAGCTAAAGTTTGCGTGATGCCGCGGGGCGTAGGTCAAAACGTTGGGTTTTGCAGTTTTGTTTTTGGTTTTATTTTGTTAATAACTATAATTATACTGTATTTTATAGAGAAAGTCAATGTTTTGTGCTAATGCGCAGGCACGTATGGTGGTCTTGTTCGCCGTGGGCAGTCTGCGTACCTTAGTAACAGGCAGGCGCTGGTGGCTGGCTGGCCTGGAAATGTTGGTGGTGGGAGTGTTGGCGGCTACCGTGGCTTATGCCGTGGGCAATCTTTTGAGTCGCATAGTTTAAATCTTTTTATTTTAATCTCACGTCCGGTAACTTGCGCCAGCTGCCGGATGTGTTAAGGTGTGGTCAATAAAACATAAGAACAAAGTTCTTTAGAAAGGGAGATAACAATGATACAGCTTGCAAACGGGCATCAGCTTGAGTTTCTGGCCGCCAGCGGTTCGCTGGCCTTTGATGGATTTGGTTGGCCGTGGGAACAGCCAGCACGTTGGCTTAAATTTTGGGATCCTAGCGTTTTTACTGTAGTTCTTAAAACCCTGACTTTTGATCCAAGATCAGGCAACCAGCGTTGGTAT
>JACRFN010000077.1 GCA_016217875.1 Candidatus Kerfeldbacteria bacterium | reverse complement strand
TGACCTCTCCCGATTGACCGAGGATTACCTTTACGCTATACAGGAGAGGCTAAACAACCGTCCCAGGAAATCTCTTAACTACCTAACCCCTAACCAAGCGCTGGCTCGGGAACTGGGGCACTAGATTCTAGAATTCACCCTATGACAATAAAAGTAAAGGCAATCCTCGGTGTGAATCTTTTACCTCTTTTTTCGTCGCTGATCATGTTTGACAAAGCCTCTCCTACTCGTGTCACCTGGTTTGTAAGTAGCCTGCACCACCACGTACCGGCCGTGAGTAATTCTGGTGGTGGCTTCGCCTGTACCCACCAAACAAGGCACATTCTTGTCACGGGCAATAGTGGCGGCATGCGAGGTAATTCCCCCGTTATCAGTCACGACCGCAGCCGCTCGAGCTATTTCTTCCACGTAATCCGGCCGGGCTGATGAGATAACCAGCACCCAACCGGCGGGAAAGTCGGACAGCCTGTGCTCGGGGCCAACTACGTAGGCCTGGGCCACCACCTCTCCTGGGCATGCCACTATACCCATTAACCTGCCGTCATCCGACGGAGTAGCCACGACTTTGGCCCAATCTTGCCCGGATTGATTCTGCAAACCAAGTTTCACTACCTCCTCCAACTTAAAGCCACGACTGGCAAGATACATCAGCAGCTGCATAAGAGCTTGTCCACAAATCGTCTCCTCATCTTTGCGCGAGCCCACCGGACGAGCTCGCGGGTTAAGAGCAGTGTCGTGGGTGACGTAACGCGCCAGGTCGCCTATCTGGCTTTGCACCAACGCCATACGAAAAAGAGAATCCTGCCTGTCCTCGCGTTTAAGAAGCTGCTTAGTCTTAAACGCCAGACCGGCGATTGATCTAACTGGTCCTCGCATAATCTAATAACTCCTCTCTATTTGGTTTTTCAGGGGTAATAACACTCTTCGTCGTTAACAAGAAGCGTCCTATCTTCCCCATCTTCAGGGTTTGGTTCAGCCGCCACCCTGGCCACGACCACCGCGAGGTTGGCGTCCGACACTAACTTATCAACCACCCGCTGCATGATTACTTGGGTGTACTCCTCACCGTAACCAAGCTCGGCGTCAATCTCCCTGATGGAGGCAATGATCTTGCCACCCCAGGACAACCCGCAGCGGTAAGCAAATACGCGCTGTTCCTCCACTATCATCTTGTACTTGTACAGATCATAGACAAAAGCAGCCAACTGACGTTTTGTTTCCAGGTCAAGAATCTTGAGCCTGAAATCGTGGCCCATCAACGCAACCACTTCAAGTAAAGACTTACCCCTTATGCTTAAGCCAAAATTCATAACTGCTCCTTTCATGGTTTGTGCTTCGCTTGCATTATTTTAAACAGCTATTTCTTTTGCCAAACCTTAACAACAAGCGATCAAATTGTCAAATTAATGTAATAAAAAATAGCGTGGCTAGTTGCAGGCCGCGCATTTAACTCAATGACGTTATTTTTGTCCTATGTCTGCAGTTCACCGTCGACAGTTATACTGTCAACCTGCTCCGGCGTTCGTCCTGGACTCGGATGATTGGACCAATTGGCTTCGGCTATTTGCTTGATATGAGGTGCCAAACCGTCACAATGAACCATCTTTTCTGCCATCCAGTGGACCAAATCGCTAGTCCATTCTTGGCTCTGTCCGAGTTGACTGGCAAGCTGACAAGCCAATTCCCAGTCTGAACCAAATTCTGAGAAGCTGCACATCTTGTCAAAAACCTGCCTTTCCTCTTTATCTCCAGTGCCCATCTGCTCCCGGGCAACTTGCAGGAAACGACGAACAATGTCTTGTTCCTGCTCCGGAGAAAAACTGATATTACACAGAGATACGTGGTACATACCTGAGCCCATTATGAGCTCTAATAACCACCGATAGGCAGCACCTGACATAGTAACCATGGCAAACCTCCTCTATTGTGATCGTGTACAATTTTTATTTTCTAAAATATTAAAAACACTTTATCTCTAACCAACCAAAATGTCAAAAATTAAAAATTCTAAAACCAACCGCCTGATTCTATTTCTTCGCCTTCTATCAGCGGCAAGTCTTGCAAAGCTCGTTTTTGCTGGCGTGACAGCTTAGCGGGTGTAGACACATGGACTGATACCAGCAGATCTCCCCTAGTCTTACTGCGCAAGTGAGGCACTCCTTTAACCTCCAGCTTGAATACTTTGCCTGATTGAGTACCGGCCGGAATTTTAAGATTAACCTCGCCATCAAGCGTGGCTAGCTTAACCTTACCGCCCAAACTAGCCAAAGTAACGCTTATTTCTCTAGTGGTGTATAAATTGTAACCGTCACGCTTGAAAACCTTATCTGGCCGCACTTGCACGGTCAATAATAAATCACCAGGCTCCCCGCCCTTGGCTCCAGGCTCGCCCTCGCCTGATAGCCTGATGGTTTGGCCGTCATCAATGCCGGCTGGAATTTTTACTTTAAGTTCCTTAATACCAGCTTCACTGCCTACGCCCTTACAGCGGCTGCACAGTTTTTCGGCTGATTTACCCTCACCGCCGCAGGTCGGGCACACGGTCACGGTGCGCATATCACCCAAAAAAGTGCGCTGCACCTGTTGCACCTGGCCCTGCCCACCGCAGGTTGAGCAAGTGGTCACTTTGGCACCGGGCTCGGCGCCTGAGCCGTGACACTTGGCACAAGTTACGTTTTTTTCAAAGCGCAAAACTTTGTCCAGACCAAACACAGCTTCGCGGAAATCTATGGCGGTGGCAAAAGCCAAATCCTGTCCCCGGCGCGGGCCGGCTCGTCGGGTACGCCGCTGTGGGCCGCTGAAAAAATCTCCAAAAATATCACCCAGGTCCCCGAGATTGCCAAAATCAAAATT
>JACRFN010000076.1 GCA_016217875.1 Candidatus Kerfeldbacteria bacterium | reverse complement strand
TAGAACCTCGTCTGGGAGGTTAAACTTCTGCTTGATTTCAAGGGCGTTAATTATGTAACCTTCGCCAAGAGTAATAATCATCTGTTGGAGTGCTTGCATAGCCAGCACTTCGTCATGGCCGGCCGCTACTACAGCCTCTCGCTCTTCCCCAGACAACGCGAAAAACCGTTCCTGATCTTCAGGCTTGGTAAAATCAAATTGTTGCTCTGACTCGGGCATATCGTTAAAATCCGAAATCCAAATGACAAATTCCAAAACTTTTAATCATTTGAACTTGGGTATTGAATTGACATTTGAGCTTTGACATTTGAAATTTATTTAACCAACCATGGGTAATGGCGCTTAACTAATTTTGCTACTTGGTTAGGTTTGACGATACCAAATTCGCAAATTATTCCTTTGATATATTCAGCCGGAATTTTGTCAAAGGCGTAATTAACGATCTTGGCGCCGCGCGGAGCGCGCGGCCAGACCTCGCTCTCCCGTCGCAGTTCAATTTTTGTCTCCCCGCGCCAATCAAGTTTAAGCAAAGTAGTAGCCACGTAAACCGGAATCCTGGAATCATAAGCCGCCAAGGCAATGCCGAAACTGCCGATTTTGTTAATCACCGAGCCGTCACGGGCTAGACTGTCCGCTCCCAGCAGTACCCAGGAAACGCTAACCTCGTCGCCTGAATGATTAGACACCAAATAAGCAGCCGCGCTATCCACTACCATAACGCTGGGGATACCCGCGCCCCTCAGACGTTTATCTGTTAGACGACCCTGAAATAAGGGCCTGGTTTCGGTGTGGTATACCTGAAATCTCCGGCCAGCCCGATAAGCTTCCACCAATATACGTTCGGCCAGCGACGAGTGGCAGTGAGTAAAAATTATTTGGCCAGGTCTCACCAGTTTACTGCCATATCCAGCTACTTTGGCTTCGGCCTCACTTAAACGATAGCTAATATCGTCTTGCAGACGCCGGCAAACATCTGGCCAAGCAGCCTTTAGCCGCCCTGATAACCAGCCAGTCTTAAGCTCGCGCAAATACCAACGAATAATATTTCGCGCCAAAGGTTCAGTTGGGCGCAGGCCTGACAACTCTTCCCCTTGGCCTTGAAGCCGGCGCCAAGCCTTAACCGTCGTGGGGGCGGCGGAGGCGGCAACATAATCAGTTAAAGCTTGCAAAGTGGCCCGCGCCACAGCCGTAGCACCTTGTATATGAAGTGTCAGTAAATCGTGCTTGAACTGGCTGAGGTGGCCTGCGGCAACGCTCATGGCCTTAATCAAATCTTATCACTTGCCCCGGTTTTACGGCCTGAGGGCCGGTAGGGGCAGGACGTTCAACTTGTTTAGCTGGGCGTGTCTGACGAACCTGACGGTTAAACTTGACCGGCTCTTGTTTCATAGCCTGACTTAAGGAAATAGCCGCTGGTAGCGGTGAGACTAGTGGTTCAACTTTTTTAACCGGCGGAGCAGGCGGCGTCGACGAAATCGCCAGAGTGGTGTCTGGCTCTGGCTTAAGAGCCCCACTCTCAACTGTAGGCAAACCAGCTGGAGCTTGGGGAGGCGTCTGTTCGGTAATAATGAGCCGAGGTTTGGGCTTGGGTATCAAGCCTTGGCGAATCTTACGCATATCATCTTTGCAATACACCGGCCTGATACCATCAGGTTTAAACGGCAGCTGCACTTTGCGGCCGCAAACCCAGCAATCAGCCTCAAAAAGTTGGGTCTTGAGTTGAGTAACATTAAGACGCGGTAAATCTTCTGCCTCACTGCCACGCTGACGAAGATGATTGGGCACAACGCGATAAGTTTGATCCTCCGGACTGAGACTCTTAGAATCCTGCTGGGCGCTTTCTTTAAAAGTCTCCTCTACGCCAGCCCAGCGCAAAATCCTTTCTTCTACCACCGCGCGGTTTTTGGCATAACGCTCGCGTGAAACCTTAACCACCTTGTCGCGGCTGCCTGTTTTGGTACCCACCGGCGGCAAAGTGGTGGCGCTAAAAGCGTCGCTGGTTACGCCATCAATCATCAACTTAAGGTAAATGTGGAATTTAGGCAGGGCCACTAAGTCAGTTTGGGTAAAGGTAGGTCCGAATTCCTTTTCCAAAAACTCAGCGTCCTCAGCCCCGACACGGAAACAAATCATGGTGCCGACGTTGCCAAAAACCGCCGCCTTCACCACATCACCGAGCTGCTCAATATATTGGTGGGCTATAATCAAATCCAAACGGTATTTACGAGCCTCGGATAAAATAGTGGCAAAGCTTTCGGTGGCAAAATTTTGAAACTCATCCACATAAAGAAAGAAATCCTGCCGTTCCTCTTCCGGCGTATCAATGCGGCTCATGGCCGCGAGCTGTATTTTAGTAATCATCATAGCACCCAGTAAAGCCGAATTGTCTTCGCCGACTCTGCCCTTGGAAAGGTCCATTAATAAAATCTTCTTATTGTCCATGATGTCCCTTAAATCAATGGACGATTTTGGCTGACCGACAATATTACGTATCACGGCCGAGGACAAGAATTGCCCGATTTTGTTTTGAATAGGCGAAATAGCCTCGGTGCGGAATTTCTCATTGTAATTATCGTACTCATCCACCCAAAAGGAGCGCACTACGGGATCCGACACCTTTTCCAAGACTTTTTTGCGGTAATACTTATCAACCAAGATGCGAGTGATGCCCAAAAGTGTGGACCCCGGGTACTCAAGCAAGGAAAGAATGGCATTGCGAAGAATGTATTCCAAACGAGGCCCCCACGAATCGGCCCAAATCTTTTTGAACACCGTGACCAAGCCGGAGGCTACCAAGTGACGGTATTTGGGATCAACCGATTCCAAGGGGTTAAAGGCAATGGGATAATCTACATCTGAAGGGTTGAAATAAACCACATCATTAACGCGCTTAGCTGGAATCAACTCCAGGATGTGTTCAATCAGCTCACCATGCGGATCGACCACGGCCACACCGTACCCGGCTCTAATGTCATTATAAATCATATTCTCTTCTACCACGGTCTTGCCCATACCGGTTTTACCCACGATGTAAACGTGGCGCCGCCGGTCATCCAGCTTAATGCCAAACTTCCGTGATTGATTACGGAAATTGGTTTCGGCAAAAGGGTTAACCTCAAAACGAGGATCTATATCCATACCCAGTAACAATAACTTCACCTGGCACGCTTACGCGAGCGGTGGATAATTAAAGCTTAAGAATAAAAAGAGTATTATCATAAGTTGAACGTTTAAATCGGCGTGCCAGTTGGGCGAGCGTAGTGAAGTTTTGTTACTGGGCATAACAGTTAATCTTCAACAAAAGGCAGATTAGCGGGCGCTTGCCCTTTAGCCGACGTCTCGGCTATGCGTACCGGCCCCGCGGCCACTGGCCTCAAATAAGAACCAGGCATAGGCAAAGCAAATGGCGGTTCGGACTTCTTGACCTCGGTCTTCTTCACCAGCGGCGCTTTCACCTCCACTACCGGGAAGTGATAAAGCGAAGCCAGCTCCTCGGTGTTCAAGACAAAACCGTGCCCCAAACCGCGGTGTTGGCTGCGCGCCTGGAAGTGGCGAAGAATGCGCCGCTGTTTACGATTGATGCGCGGTTGCTTTAAAAAGTACTCAGCCTTGGTAGTCAGAAGTTTGGAGGGCTTAAAACCGTTGCGGTCGAGAGCCGTGAATTGCTGAACAGCGCCCACCACGGCGGACGCGCCCCGCCCCTTGAGAAAACTCTCACGCCGCCCCCAGTAAATAAGACGGAATTTCACCAGGAAGCCAATCTTTGACGCCTTGTGTTCAATCGCCTCCACTATGGCTCGCCGACCCGGCGTGAGCTTTTGCACCGTCCCGGGCTCAAGCTTGTCCTTCTCCTCGCCGATATCTCCCCACAACGGCAAAATTATTTCCCCGATGTCATCCAGAATCTTGATTGGTAATTTGAACAAAAGATAATCAATCACGCCACCTTTAGACTGCTTGCCTTCCACAATGGCCTTAACCACGTGTTGAGCGTGATGCTTCCAGCTATCATTGGTGGGAGTGATTACCAGCTGCAGCCAGATGTCCTCATCAGTCTGAATGCGTCCCATCACCTCCAGCAGCGAGGCCATCGGATCCTTAAACTGGGCTTCCACTCCGAACTCGCTCTTGAACTCCGGATAGGTACGTAAGGGGTAGACTTGATTTTGTATGAGCTCAAACTCCGTTCCCCATAAGTCATAAGCCTCAGTATCGAAATCGGTGGAAATGCGGTGGATGTAGTCTTCCACCTCAGTAATTTCGGCATCGGGATACTGGGCGTAAATGGAAGCCTCTATCAAATCGCGATACATGACCGGCGTGCGGATCAGAAACTGGATATAGCCGCCCAAACTTACAATCTCAAAACTGAAACGTTCCTGCACCCGGCCCAGCCAAAACCGCTCGTACAAAGTGCCGGGAGAGTGGGTAGCGGCCAAGGTGGCAAAAACCTGCTCCACGGCCAAGGGACTCTGCTCAGTTGTCTTCGGTACGTCAACGGCTAAAAGAGTATAAGGCACATTGTGTTCGTATTCGTGCCGACGTTTCCATAGCCACAATTCAAACCACAAAGCCAAACCTGCCAAGACAAAAATTACAAAGCCGCCATGGGTTATGAGCCACCAGGCAAAGACCCAGGGAGAATCGGTCGGCAAACCGCTTAAATCAAAAACAAACTCCATACCCAGTATATCAACTTCGCTCAACCACCCAGAGCGCTGGCGGGTTGAACAAGTAGAAAGAATTAAATGACTCAATACAATACATAAAGTTGCTAGACCTGGTGGTTGTAATTAGCGCTCTAGCGAAGTTGTATTACTGGGCATACCCAGTATATCAACTTCGCTCAACCACCCAGAGCGCTGGCGGGTTGAACAAGCAGAAAGAATTAAATGACTCAATACAATACATAAAGTTGCTAGACCTGGTGGTTGTAATTAGCGCTCTAGCGAAGTTGTATTACTGGGCATACCCCGTATATCAACCTCGCTCAACCACCTCGGCGCGGACGTGGTTAAACAAGTAATAAGAATTAAACAGCTCTAACCTAAACATAAAGTTATGGAACGCGGTGGTTGGTGCTAGCGCCAGCGAAGTTGTATTACGGG
>JACRFN010000074.1 GCA_016217875.1 Candidatus Kerfeldbacteria bacterium | reverse complement strand
TTTATTTAACTTTAAAGAGCTGTTAATTAAAGCCGCCGAGCCGGCTAACATGGCTGTCGACACCACAATCCCCAGTAGCGCCTCAACCAGCACTTGTCCGTGTGAAACCTCCTTAAAAAACATATCTTTATTATAGCAGATTTTTAGCCTCCTGACAACCACACAAACCCACTTTTTTATATACTAGTAGCGAATAGCGAGGAACGAATAGCGTCGAATACCTATTCCACGTCTATTTTGCCTTGAGCCGTGACAATAATATTTTTAAACTTGGAACTATCGGCTATATCTTCCAGCCGGACAGCTATTCCACCCGAGCCTGAACCGTAAGTAGTAGTGGTACCAGTACGTTTTTGAAACAACACTTCGTTGCCCGCGCCTTGAATAGTAACGGCCGCAATTTTTACATAACCGCCCAAACTAAGAGTTTCTTTTTGGGTGGCGGCCGCGTAACCCGAACCGTCATCGCGATACAACACATAAGAGTTGGTAGGGTCGACATTAAAACGCACGCCCCATGGCTTGTCATTTTCACCGCTGACCGCCTTGCCTTGAGCCCGGCGCAAGATAGCTGCTATTTGTCGCGCTGAAGTATCAAGCTCTGTCCGACGCTGATACCCGCCAAACATTATAAAACCCATGCTAGCCAAAATGGCCAAGATGGCGATGGCGAGTAAAATCTCCACTAAGCTGAAGCCACGAGGATGATGTAATTTAAAAAACATAACGCTACTCGTTCCTCGCTACTCGCTACTCGTACGAACAGTTGAAAGACTTTGTCCTAGCTTATTAAGCATCATCATAACTCTATCTAACAATCCTCTAGCCACAACTAACTCATCCGCACTGACAAATTTAAGTTGTTCCGCTAAATAAAGTTGTGTCTCAAGTTCTGCCCCGGAGCCAAAAGCTATGCGTATAAAATTATGATTATCGGCCGGTGATCGTCGACTAAAACCTTCCGCAATATTCGAGGGGATAGAAATTGCCGCTCGCCTCATCTGCGAGGTCAATTCATATTGATCAGTAGTAGGAAACTTGGCTGTTAGTCTGTAAATTTCCAATACTAATTCGCAACTCAGTTTCCAAACATCTAGTTCGCGGTAAGACTTCATACGATTGGCGAGGAACTAGTAGCGAGGAACGAAAACCTTATCTTATATTTCCCACCGACTGATAAATAGGCAAAATAATAGCCAGCGCGATACCGCCCACCACCACGCCCATTATCACCAGCATTAAGGGCTCGAGCAAAGACACGAGCGACTTAAGAGTGTCGTCAACTTCTTCCTCGTAAAAATCAGCCAGGGTTTTTAGTACGTTATCCAAATTACCGGTTTTTTCACCCACGCTCACCATGCTCACCACCAAATGCGGAAACAGATCCGGCCGCGAGCGTAGCACATTATTCAACGACACGCCACGACTAATTTCGGTATGGGCTTGCAACAAGACTCTTTGGTAACGCGATTCCCCTACTGCCTCAGCTGTGATTTGTAAAGCGGTCAATATGTCCAGCCCGGCTGTCATCAGCGTGCCCAGCGTACGAGCAAAACGGGTCACGCTTAGACGATGAATTAACTTGGACGATAAAGGTAACCGAGAGGCTATGGTAAAAAGAATATTTTTCCCGCGCCTGGTTTTAAAAGCCGCCCAGACCAGCCAAGCAAACAATCCCGCGCCGGCCACGGTTAAAATCGGATAGGCGGTTAAAAACTTGCTCAAAGCTATAAGAAAACGCGTAATAACCGGCAATTCATAGCCGGTTTGGGCAAAAAATTTGGTTAAACGCGGCACCACCACGGTTAACAGCAGCACTACCACCGCCACGCTGCCAAACAGCAATACCATGGGGTAAACCATGGCCGCTCGCACCTTACGCACTAGTTCATGTTCTTTGGTCTACTGGTCGCCCAAATGATCCAGCGACTTTTCCAACGTGCCAGAGCTCTCCCCGGCCCTGATTAGACTAACAAATACTTTGGAAAAATATTTGGGATAATTGGCAAAAGTCACGGACAATGGCTGGCCTTTTTCCAGATTGAACTTGGCTTCGGTTAAAACTTTTTTAACAATCGGCTTTTCGGCGTCACCCAACAAAATATCCACCGCCTCTTTAAGCGACAGGCCTGACTTTATCATGGTGGACAAATGTTTGGTCATCATAATTCTGTCCGTAGCGCTAAAACTGCCAAACACCAAACGCTGCAGGGCCTGCTGCGCGCCTTTTTGTTCTTCAATGGCCACCACCAGCAAATTTTGCCGCTGCAAATAATCTACCACCGACTGCCGATCGGCGGTTTCTAATTCGCCCGTTATGAGCGAGCCATCGTTATGGGCGGCGGTGTAAGAGAAAGTAGGCACAGTAGTAAATGTAAAATGTAAATATCAAAAATCAAAATTATTTTTTACCTTTAAGGGTCAAGATACTTGTGGCCAAAATGTTAGCAATTTCAGTAAGCTCTTTTAACAACCAATTTAATTCTTTAGTGTCGCCTATGGCCGTATCCCTTAAAAGCGCTAGCCAAACCTTGGACTCATTGGCTGATTTAAGGGAGTGAGTAAAGAAGTTGATAAAGTCCTTTTTGGAGCTGGCTGAATTAGCTTCGATGTAGTTAGCTAAAACGCTTGTACCACTTCTGATTAACTGTTTACCCATCACGTCGTTAACTGGACCACGAGTGAGTTTGTTTATATACCTAAGAAGCCTAAGTACAAAACTATAAAGCCTTTTCTTAAAATCATTTTTAAATTTTAATTTGTCATTTTGCATTTTGATTTTTCAATTTTACATTATTATTCTCTCACCACCCTCAGCACCTCTTCCATAGTGGTAATGCCGCGCTGCACTTTGGTTAAACCGTCCTCAAACATAGTTTCCATACCATTTTTGGTGGCCATTTCCTGCAGTTTAACCGCATCAGTCCGTTCCATAATAAGTTCACGTACAGAATTATTAACTTCCAATAGTTCAAAAATTCCCAGTTGCCCCACATAGCCCTGCCCGCCGCAAATCGGACAGCCCTGGCCGCGGAAACGCATGGTTAGATCATTGACATTAAAGTGCGGATGAGGATTAAGCGCCAATTGTTCTTTGACCACGCCAACTAATTCTTTGTTGATCTTTTCCGACACCACGCAATTCTGACATAACCGACGCACCAACCGCTGGGCAATCACTAAGTTCAAAGTTGAAGCCAATAGGAACGGCTCGGCTCCCATATCCAGCAAACGCGGCACAGCCGAGGCCGCATCATTAGTATGTAAAGTGGATAGTACCAAGTGGCCGGTTAGTGAGGCATGAATGGCCATTTCCAAAGTTTCCTTATCCCGTATTTCACCTACCATCATAATGTTCGGGTTTTGCCGCAAAAACGACTTAAGCCCTTCAGCAAAAGTAATACCGGCTTTAACATTAACCTGCGTTTGGTTGATGCGCGGAATATCGTATTCAATCGGATCCTCAATCGTGCAAATATTCACGGCTGGCGTATTAAGTTTGTGTAAGGCGGTGTAAAGAGTGGTGGTTTTACCGCTGCCGGTGGGGCCGGTAACCAAAATAAGGCCATGGGTTTTAGCCGTGTTATTTTCCAAAATCGCAATATTTTTGTCAGACAGCCCAAGCTCATTCATGCTCAAGGGCCTCACCGAGGAGGCCAGCAACCGTAGCACTACTTTTTCACCGTGAAAAGTCGGCATCACCGACACGCGAATCGCCACTTCGCCGTCTTCGGTTTTAAATTTAAAACGTCCGTCCTGCGGTTTGAAGTGTTCGTCAATTTGTAAATTTGATAAAATCTTTACCCGCGCTACCAAGGCCGAGTGCACCATCGAGGGTAAACTTATTATGTCCTGCAAAATCCCGTCCACCCGAAAACGCACCACCACCTCCTCCTGCCACGGCTCCATGTGTATATCAGAGGAATTGTGCGCCACGGCGTGGCTGATAATAGTGTCCAGTATGGAAATGATCGGCATGTCTTTGGCTTGCTTGGCCGCGTCGCCGCCCGCGGCTTTGGTCTTGGCAATATTCTCTTCAATTATACGTTTAAACTCTTTGCCAATGTCTTTTTTGTATTTGCGCCAAGTGTACTTGAGTCCGGTGGCAGCGGATAAGGCTACTCGCACCGGCTTACCGGTGCGAAATTTCAAATACTCCACGGTTTGCAAATCAAGCGGATCTTCCATCGCTACCAGCAGCGCCCCTTCTTGCTCGCCGTAAATAACCAAGCCGCGCCCTTTAGCCACATTTTCAGGCAGTATTTCCATGTAATTAATAGGCGCTTCAACTTTTTTTAAATCAACCACTGGCAAACCCAAATGCTCAGCTAGTGTCTCAGCCACAAAATCCTCAGTCACGGTGCCCTGACCAATTAAAATATCCACCACCTGCTGGCCGCTCCGCCCAGCCTCGGTCGTGGCTTTTTGCCAATCCTCGGTTGTCACTAAACCGGTATCCACCAAAACTTTTTGTAATTGGTCTGAGGCTAAGTGCATGATAAAAATTCAAAAGGCAAAAATCAAAAGTCAAAATTTAAGACCAACGAAACAACTACTAAATACTAATGGCTATTGGCTAGTTGCTATTGGCTAATATCGTCTATATTCTACCACTTTACCCCACCACCTTCAAAACATCCAAACCCACGCTTTGCAGCAACCATCCTCCCAGCGCCAAACTAACCAAAGTGGCAATAATCATGGGCCAGGTTACCGCTAGCCTAAAGTCAACTTGTTTTTTAATATTAGCTACAGCTAACCGCAAAACCATCAGGCTGAACATTATGGCCCAGTACATTAAAATATTCGGCCAACCCACCAGCCAGGCAGTTAAAAAACCAAGTGCTGCTTCAGAGTTATCAAGCCACAACCCTTGAGAGCGTCGCTTTAAGATAATAAGTATCCCCCACCACACCACGGCCGCCGCCAAATTCACTGCCAAAGGTAAACCGTAGTGAAACCAGATATAACCAGCAAAATAATCCAAGCTTTGATACGGCGGCAGCAGATAACGGCTAACCGGATTTTCCAACCAGGCAATATATTGCGCGTAAGTATAAATGATCAACTGCATTAAGAGTAAAGCGCCATACCCCCCGGCCGGCCAATAAATAATTTTTGTCTTAGGCAGCTCGTGTTTAAGGTAAAGATAAAAAGCCAGGGCCAAAATGACTAATCCGCCAGTGACCAGCGGCACCAGGCTTAGTATTGTTATAGTTTTGGTAATGACGAAAGAAAAAAGCATGGAGAAAGATTAAAGAGTCCCTGCGATGCGAGGCCAAGCCTTGAAGGAGGCTTAGCCTCGCAGAACCCAGAATTTCTCGTCAAACCCATACTCTTGATTAAGATTAAGATAAGGAAAGATTAACCAAACAACTGTGAGCTTAAACCCACAGTTGCAGTGTACCTAAATTACACGCGGCTGGCTAGAAATTTGTACCACTGCCCAGGAGCCTCACACTCGTACCAACTTCATAGAGAACGTCATTGTCGCCGCCATCTTTAGCCGAACGATCATCAGACCCACTCGGACCATAAGCTGAACTTTCCAGTCGCGCGTTGAGTTCAAATATATATGTTGACTTAGTAGTTGATGTCGACTGACAAGCGTAACGATATACTAAATCACTCATTATTGGGGTGGTATCAGTTGCTATGGTATTGGTTGGGTCAAGCGGCATATTAGAAATTGGTGAGCCGCCAGTTATAGAGCCAAGATTAACCGGCAACCAGCCCGTACCATCAACCAGGGTGGAGTTGGCTGCCACAACATTGTAGCAATAATCAGACGCTGAGAAATCAGCCGAGGTGGAGGCGTCGGCCCCCGGTACCACATCGGCGGTACAGAGAATTGCCCCGGCCTGAGGCTTGCTGTAGGCAATCATGGCATCAGTAGCAGTCCCACTCAAACACTTAAAAGTCGCCCCGGCATCCAAGTCAGGACTCAGTATTGTCGTGGTATAAAGCGCTAAGGCTGTCTTAAGGGTCGCCATGTCGGAGATACGCTGGGTATCGCGCGACTTTTTAAGCGTTTCCGCCGGGTTCAACACCAATACCAGCACCGTGCCTAAAATAGCCAAAATGGCAATAACGATTAAAAGCTCAAGCAGGGTAAACCCTTTCTTGCCCTGGCGCCGAGTCGACTGGCTACTGTAAATCATATAGTTTTTGGTTTATTAAAGTGTCTAAAAAATTAAGTTATCCACACCACTCTAACACTCTAAATTATACACTAAAACCAGACATTTGCCACTAGTAATTAGCCTCTAGCCACTAGTTTTAACACAAACGACTACCCAAGGTATTAAGCATTTTCATTACTTGCGAAAGAAAATCATTAACTTGAATAAATTCATCCGCCTTGGTTAATTTAAGTTTTTCAGCCAAATAAACTTGGGTTTCTAACTCAGCCCCTGAAGCAAATGCTATGCGAACAAAATTACGATTATCAGCCACTGTTCTGCGACTATAACCTTCAGCAATATTAGAAGGTATTGAAACCGCGGCTCGTCTCATTTGTGCTGTTAAACCAAACTGTTCACTGGGTGGAAATTTGGCCGTCAATTCATAAATTTTTATCACCAACTCGCACCCCACTTGCCAAACCTTCAACTCTCTATACAAATTCATACCCCCCTTAATTCTAGTGGCTAGTTGCTATTGGCTAGTTGCTATTGGCTAACTACTCGCCGCGTACTTCCTCACTTTTTTCACTATCTCATCCAGCGAAGAGTTGGCTTTAACAATATACTCCTTAGCGCCCAAATCAGTGCCGCGCACACGATCTGACTCCTGCCCCAGGTTAGATAGAATAATCACTGGCACATCAGCCGTGGCCTTATCCTTCATTAAAGCCTCCAGCACGTCAAAGCCGGAAATTTTGGGTAACATCAAATCAAGCAAAATAATGTTAGGCTTGCCTTCGCGCGCCAGCTTAAGGCCACTTTCGCCGTCAGTGGCCGCCACCACAATAAAACCTTCTTTTTTGAACTTGGCTTGATAAGCCCGCTGCAAAAAAGCGTCGTCTTCAATCACCAGTACTGTTACAGGAGTATTCTTAAGCATAAAAATTACACTGATTGATTATTTAAATTATATCACAAATCTTAAGATAACGTAACCTCACCCGATTTTTCCTTCATGCCCCCGCTGGGCAAGGTGACGGTAAAGGTTGAGCCCTTGTTTTCCTGCGAAGTGAAACTAACACTGCCGCCCACTGATTCTAATAACGATTTAACCACATAAAGCCCCAAGCCTGAACCATCCACTTGCTTTAGCACCACATTGTCGGCGCGGAAAAACTTTTGGAATATCTTATCTTGCTGTTCTTGGGGTATGCCATAACCATTGTCCTTCACTTGTATACGTATGTCTTTATCCGACTGTTGCAGGCTTACTTCCACCACTGATTTTGGGGGCGAATATTTTAAGGCGTTGGAAATAAGATTGCTTATAACCTCGCGGAAAACCCTTTCGTCAACTTTTAATTTCGGACTGCGCCCCAGGCAAGCCACCTTTATTTGTTGGTGGTGCTCTACGGCTGAAGCCTGCAATTCAGCGACTAAACCTTTAATCAATTCACATAAATCATACTCCGCCGGCTTGATCATCAGCCGGCCCATTTCAATGCGCGACACGTTCAGCAGGCTATTGACTAGCTTAATCATGCGCTCGTTAGACCGGTAAACATTGCTGATAAAATCACGCTGCTCGGCCTTCAATTTGCCGGCTTCACCGTGCAGCAGCATTTCCATAAACCACTTCATGGCCGACAAGGGCGTGCGCAGTTGGTGCGAGGCGATAGAAACAAATTCGGTTTTCATGCGGTCCACCGCCCGCTCGTGCGTCACGTCGCGCATTACCACAATAACGCCCCACAGTTCTCCCGCCTTGCTTAAGATAGGCGAAGCCAAATAAGCCACTGGCACCTTGTCACCCCGGCGGTTGAGTAAAATAGCAAACGGCGGACCTTTAACTCTAACCCGAGTCAGCAAAGCCTTGGTAATTGATTTGCCGTCTCGCACACCCTCCTCCCCCTCAAATAAAGTAATGAACTGACGGTATGGCTGCCCCTGCACTTCGCTTTGCCGCCAACCGGTCATTTCTTCCGCCGCCGGGTTGAAGAAAACGATGCGCTCCTTGACATCTATGGCCATAATGGCATCACCAATACTCCCGAGTAGCGCCTCGTCTTTGGCACGGTCGTGTTCCAACTTGGTCCGTGCCGTTTCAAGATCCCCCAGTGTGTTAACGAGAGCGCGTTTGGCTTCCTCCAACTGGCGGTTCTGCTGCTCCACCAGCCCCAACTGCTGTTGAAGTTCAGCAGTGCGCGCCGCCACCTCCTCGGTTAACTTGCCAGCGTGGGTCCTAAGCTCCTCCTCTAGCCGCTTACGCGCGGTTATGTCGTTCACCATCAAAAGAAGTCGCTCAACTGTTTCTCCGCCAGGCCCGTACAAAGGCACGCCAAAGTAATGTCGGAAGGTTTCTTTCTCGCCAGTGTACGAAAGGTATCGCGTTTCGGTTACAAACGGCTTGCCTTGGAGTCCTTCCCGGAAAAATCTGTCCAGCCCCACCGCTTTATAAGTGGGGAGTTCGAGCGCATTGAGCCCAATCACTTCTTGGGCGCTCTTGGCACCGGCAAATTCAACCATTTTGGGATTGAACGAGTCAATTACGCCGTCTTGGTTAATGGTGTAGATGCCGAGCGGCGACTTGGCGATGATGGTGGCCAGCTCTTTGGCCTGACGACTGATTTTCTCATTTTGCCCCCGGAAAACAAAATGCAGCAGCGAATATATGATAGCCAACGAGATTCCAATAAGGCCCCAAATAAAAATCTGTAACTGCCGGATAAAAACAACCAGATCAGCCGTATCAAAATATACCTCCGCCACGCCGGCCGCCGCGCCCTTATCCTCTAAAAAAACCGGCGTATAAATTTCCAAAAGATTGGCGGAGCCTATTTGTTTTTGAATTTCTGCTTCCACCGACTTAATCACTTGTCTTTTCTGAAGCGCCTGTAGCACATCGTCAACCTCGTGCTTTTTCCCTATGGCTGCCTTATATATCGTCAAGTCAGACCAAATAAGAATAGCTTCTTTATTATAAATTTTCACCGCGGCCACCGGAGGAAGCGACGCCTTCAGTTCAGAGACAAAATTTTTAAATTTCTGTTGAGATTCCTCGCTCCGCCAGTCGGCAAAATATTTTGCGTCTCCGATGTGTCGCTCGGCCTGCCCTTGCGCCAAATCAAACACCGGTTCAGTTTTTACCCGCCAGACAAATTGCTCTATTGACTTTGAGAAAAACAGCGATAAAGCGGCACCAATAATAATAATAATAATAATAATAGTAGTAGTAGTAGTAGTAGTAGTAGTTTGCGTCAAAAACTTTCTTCCGCTGAAATATGCAAAGATCAACGCCAGCGCCAAAATGATCGCCATGGCCGCTATGGCGACATCACGAAAAACAGTGATGCTCGCAAACGCCTCGGAAGCGTCAATTTCCGTAATAATCACGCCCAAACCTTCAGGGAGGCATTTTGAAACGCCGAAGATCGGCTGGCCGCGATAATTAAGATGCGAACCCTGATAATCCTTGCTCCTGTCCAGGCAGGCGCGCACCGGCGGCGTATCCACGCTTTGCGAAAGAACTGCGTTGGGAATAAACCGCGAAGGCGTGATCATCAGCTTGTCGCGATTAACCAGGTACGTCTCCAGTGTTTTTCTCTCCTTGACGACCAGAACTTTATCCAATTCATCGCTCTTTAGGTGCATCAATAGCACGCCCACGGTCTTGCCCGTCTCGGCTGATACCAAAGGAGAGGCAAAATGAAGCATCGGCACGCCGGCCAGCTCGTCTTCTTCTACCACCAGCTCCGGAGTAAAAATCACTTCTCCAAACGACCCGGCGAGCGCTTCGGGAAAAGAGGTACGCTCTTTGCTTTCATCTTTGCCCAACCGCGCCAAGTCGCTTGAGGCGATGACAATGCCGTCGATATCTAACACATCCACCAAAGCAACTGCCGGATCAATCGGCAATTTCTTGTCCCTAAGGTATAAAGATAAATCGCTGGCCAGCGGTTCACCCCGCCCCTGGCTAATGAGCTCGGCGTCTTTTCTAATTTTGCCGTCCGACGACCAGTCCGCTGTGCGGACTTTCAGCTTTTCTATAAACAAATCAAGCCGTTCGGATTTGGCGTTGTTCAGAGCTCGCAAAGATTCAATCGCTTGGTTTTGAAGAATTGTGCGGCCGGAAAAATATACCACCGTGAATATCGCCAAGAGCGGCAACAATGAACTCCACCAGAAAAACCAGAAAAACTTTTTAATTTGGGCCGCGCGCTCGGTTTCCTGTTTAAGTCCAAAGAGTTTCATAATCCAATCTTCAGGGTTTAATTGGAGTCCAAATTAATACTCTCGCCCGGCCTGAGTATTTGCGCTTTTTGCGGCCGGCAAAGACGTACGAATTCCTGCGGGTCGGCGGCGATCACCGGCCAGGTGTTGTAGTGGATGGGGATGGTGAGTTTTGATTTCAAGAGTTTTGCCGCCAGGGCCGCCTGCTTGGCATCCATGACGTAATGACCGCCGATGGGAAGAAGCGCCACGTCCAGCTTGCCAAAGAGTTTTGGAATAAGCGCCATATCAGAAAAAACGGCCGTATCACCGGCATGATAAATCCGCTGGCCGTCAAGTTCCACCACAAAACCCGCCGGGCTCCCCCGACTCGCGCTGTGCACGGCCGGCGTCATACTAATCGCCACTCCCTGGTGGCGGTAGGTGCCGCCGATATTCATCCCCACGGCGGTTACCCTAGCCTGGTCTGCTACCGCGGGGCTGGTAGCCAGCTCGTGAATAGCCACCAACGTCGCCCCATCACGCTTAGCCAGCTCTACCGCTTGTCCCACATGGTCAAAATGATCATGGGTCACCAACACCAAATCAATCTGCGGCGCCTGCTGCCAGGGATAAGTCGTCTGGGGATTATTAGTAAAAAATGGGTCAATAATGACGCTCTTTGAACCCTGGAGCAACACAGCGGCATGTCCTAAGAAAGTAACCTTTACTGACATAAAAAGGAATAACTTAACTAGCTTTCGGGTGGCCCAGCCGGCTCTGGCTTTTCCAACAGCTGCGGCTCCACACCGGCGGCCTGGCCTGATATTTTTAACACGTCTTTATCAATTTTTTTCAGCTCAGTGTAAGCGGTATTGTAACTGTTGACGGTCGTGCCCAAACTATTCCCCAGCTTCTTCATATACTCCTCATACGAACCCAGGTGCTTGCCCAAAGCCTCCACATTTTTCCTGATTTCCTTGGCCGACTCCTCTATTTGCAAGGCTCGCAAACCTTGCAGCACCGTTTGCAAATAAGCCAAAAAAGAGGTAGGCGACACAATGATGACATGTTTTTCTTTGAAGGCGTATTCAATCAAATCACGCGTATTAACCTTAACTACCCCCACCTGGGCCACCAACAAGTCATAGTAAATGGCCTCGTGGGGAATGAACATAAAAGCAAATTCCATGGTACCTTCGCCGGGTTTGACGTACTTGGCCGTTTCATCAATGCGCATTTTGAGATCTGCTTTGAATGCTTTTTCCAAGCGCTCACGCTCCCCCGGGTCGCGCTCTTCGGCCAGGCGATTGTAATTCTCCAAACTGAATTTGGAATCAATCGGAATTATTTTGTCTTTAACAAACACTACAGCGTCCACTATGGTGCCGTCCTTAAAGCCGTATTGCATTTGGTAACTGCCCTGGGGCAGCACGTTCTTCAGCAGAGTTTCCAAATAATACTCGCCCAAAACGCCGCGCTGTTTGGGATTTTTTAAAATATCCTGCAAGCTTTGCAGCTGATCCGCAAAATTCACCACCTGGCGATTGGTTTCATCAAGCTTGGTCAGGCGCTCGGTCACGTCGCGTATGATCTTGGCCGACTCGCCAAACTGGCTTTGCAGAATTTTGGTGGACTCGCCTAGTTTATTATCCAGCGTGCGGGTTATCTCATTCAATTGGTTCTGCAGGAGGAGGAAGGAATTATCAGGCTGGCCTGGGGGACGCGATTTCAAAAACCAAAAAAGGGCCACAAAGCCTGCCAACACTATCACCGCTAGCACGATAAACTCTGTAGACATACCTTAATCATCATAACAAGTTTAAGCACTCCAAACAAACCCCGCCACTTAAGCAAGGTTAAAAAGCTGTTGAGCGTTACTGGTCGTTACCTTATCCACTTCCTCGTAGCTTAAACCCTTAAGCTCAGCAATTTTTTTAGCCGTCTCCACCACATAAGCAGGCTCGTTACGGCTGCCGCGGTAGGCTTGGGGCGCCAAATACGGCGCATCGGTCTCCACCATTATTTTATTGAGCGGCGTGGCTTTGACTACCTCAAGCAATTCAAGCGCCACACTTTTAAAAGTTATAATAGCGGTGAAAGACAAATAAAAGCCCAAGGCCAGAAACTGACGGGCCTGCTCACGTGTGCCTAAAAAACAATGAGCCACTCCCCTGAGTTCTGAATTCTGAATCCTGAATTCTGAAATAATTTTAAGCAAATCATCATAAGCCTCGCGGCAGTGGATGATGAGCGGCAATTTAAGCTCAGTGGCCAGTTTTATATGCTGACGAAAAACTTCGGCCTGACGCTGTTTTACTTCTACCGGCTCCACTCCCGGGGGCCAATGATAATAATCCAAGCCACACTCCCCTATGGCCACCACCTTGCTTGAGCTTTGGGCCAACTCGCGATAGCGATTCACGTCAAACACTTCAGCTCGTGTTTTAAAATGTAACTCTTCTTCATCTACCTCAAGCTCGTATAAATGAATAGGATGCAGGGCCACGGCCGCAAAAAGATTTTGATAGCCTTTGGTCAACTCCACAGCCCTGACACTGGTATCCCATTGGCTGCCGACATTGATGATATTCAGAACACCCGCCGTCTTAGCGCGCGCTACAACCTCATCCAGGTCATCCTTAAAAGCTTTGAAGTTAAGGTGGCAATGGGTGTCTATCATAATTGGCACTAGTTCCTAGCCACTAGCGTCGCCTATAAAGCTGTTGTAGTTTATCTTTCTGACGCTCAAGAGTGGACAAGCTCTTAACAAGCAACCTTGGCCGTCGTTGAATAAAGTCAGCAAATTCCTCAATTTCGCGACGTTCTGTTTCTTTTTGTTCTGGCGTGAGTTGTTCTAATTCAGCCAAGGAAATTTTATCGTGGTACAAGTGGACTTCCTTGTGCCCTAGTATTTCACGTCTTATATACTCCGCTTTTTCGCGTTTAAGCCCAAGTGTTGTCCCAAGGAGCATTAAATTTGTAAGGGAAAATGATGGTTCAATGCCCAAGCTGCGTAAGGCTCTAACACTTTTTACAATTGTTTCTGGGTTAAGGCTTAATAATGCTGGCTGGCCCTTCCACCTGTCATTGCCTAGTACGGCGGTAAGCTCTTGGGCATTCTGCCTTAGGGTTTCTGGATCACGGCTTAATAATGCTGGCTGGCCCTTCCACTTGTCATTGCCCAGTATGGAGGTAAGCTCTTGGGCATTCTGCCTTAGGGTTTCTGGATCACGGCTTAATAATGCTGGCTGGCCCTTCCACCTGTCATTGCCTAGTACGGCGGTAAGCTCTTGGGCATTCTGCCTTAGGGTTTCTGGATCACGGCTTAA
>JACRFN010000072.1 GCA_016217875.1 Candidatus Kerfeldbacteria bacterium | reverse complement strand
TTGGAGTTTATTTAGAAATTAGACATTAGTAATTCGGATTTAAAAACAGGCTCTATAAAGAGCCCGTCAGTATAAGTTTAATGCTTTAAACTGTCAAGCAGACGGTCTATATGAGCCGCTTGCTCTTCCGTATTATCAAGCTGGAAATCAAGCTTAGGCACGCGGTAAAGACGCAACTTAGCATTTATCAGCCGCTGGAAATGGGGCGCCAGTTTGCCCAAAGATTTAAAAACTTCCTCACTCTGGATAAACGGCAAGATACTAATGCCTACTCGGGCGCTACTTAAATCAGGCACCACCCTGACCTGAGTTAAGGTTACTAAGACGCCAGGCGGCGGTTCAAACTCACGCGTCATTATCTGCCCTAGTTCATGTTGTATCAAACTAGACAGGCGGGCCAAACGGTAAGAAGGTTCCGAGGCTGACTTAGGTGATAACACGGGCGTGAACCTCCTCATGGTAAACCTCGAGTATGTCACCTACCTCCAACAAAGGTTCACCTAAAAGGTGCAAACCACACTCGCCCCCTTGAGCTACTTCACCCACCACCTCTCGCCCCAAACGAACCTCGCTAAGCGAAGCCTCGGTCACCTGATTACCAGCTCGCCAAACACGTGCCTTACTATTATTACGCACCACGCCCTTGGTCACCCGACAACCCACAATCATGTCGCGCTTGCCGCGACGAAATATGGCCACCACCTGGGCCTCGCCTATTTGGCTGCGTATTAATTCAGGCTTCAGTAAGGCTGATAATTGTTGTTTAACATCATCAATCAAATCGTAAATGACATCGTATGTCTTAACGTGTATACCACGCGACTTGGCCAAGGCCTCAGCCGCCGGTACCAACGGCACGTGAAAACCCAAAATAATAGCTTTATTCGCCTCGGCTTGAATAATATCGTTCTCAGTCACGTTACCTAAACCAGTACGAACAATCTTTACTGTAGCGTCGGCCTGGTTAAGCTGCTTAAGTGAGGACACAATCGCTTCGCGAGAACCAAGCACGTCAGCTCGCAAAATCAGATTAAGCGTGACTTTAGCACTGCCTGTTTCTTCAGATTCGTCAGCAGAGGTGACACTGGGTAAGGCTACAGCCCGTTGAAACTTATGACTCTTGTGCAGCACTTCCCTGACTTCTGCCTCATCGGCTACAGCCTTAAGAATATCTCCGGCCTGTGGCACTTGTTTCAAACCTAAAATACGCACCGGCGTAGAGGGCGGAGCACTTAACATCGCGTTGCCGCGAAAATCTTTTAAAGCCTTAACTTTGCCCCCAGCAGAGCCGGCAATAATATGGTCTCCCACTTTTAAAATTCCTGTTTGCACCAGGGCCGTAGCTACCGGCCCCTCACCTATATCCAAATGCGATTCAATAATGGTGCCAGCCGCCAAGCGATCTGGATTGGCTTGAAGTTTTTCCATTTCGGCCAGCAATAATACCATATCCAAAAGCTCACTGATGCCTTGCTGTTTTTTGGCAGAAATAGGTACGCAAATGGTTTTGCCACCCCAGTCTTCCGGCAAAAGATTTATCTCTGCCAATGACTTTTTAATCCGCTCAATATCAGCTGTATCTTTATCAACTTTGTTAATGGCTATGAGCCAGGCCAACTTTTCCCGCTGGGCTATTTCCACCGCTTCCAAGGTTTGAGGCTGTAAGCCGTCGTCAGCCGCTACCACGATAATAGCCACATCGGCCAGCCGACCGCCTCTCGCTCGCATAGCAGTAAAAGCCTCGTGGCCTGGCGTATCCAGGAAAGTTATCTTTTTACCTTTCTCCTCCACCTGGTAGGCACCGATATGCTGGGTAATGGCCCCGCTCTCTCCGGCCGCCACATTAGTGGAACGAATGGCATCCAGCAGAGTCGTCTTACCATGATCAACATGCCCCATCACCACCACGATCGGTGGGCGGGGCCTTAATTTAGACGAGTCGCTCTCCTGCATGAGGTCAAGTAAAGTTGAGGTACTGGTTTGTTCGTCGACAGATAACGCGGCGGCCGGCAGCGGTTTGGTGGCAAAACCAAGATCTTGAGCAATAATGGAAGCTGTTTCAAAATCAATTCGCTCATTAATCGAGGCCATGATGCCGTTCTTAAACAATTCTCCCACTATGGTAGTAACAGGATAACCCAAGAGATTGGCAAATTCCCTGGGCGTCAAAGTGGGGGGCAGGGCAACCTGACGCTGTGCCTCTTTGGACTCAACTCCTTCAGACAACCTCTTTTCCACCACGACATACTGATTGGCCTGCAGCTTACGCTGTCTTTCAGACCACAGCTTAGCTACCTTTTCAGCCACGGCATCATCAATCTTGATGGCCCGCCGACCAATATCAAACCCCAGCTTAGGGAGTTCATCCTTGAGCTGCTGGGTAGGAATTTTAAGACGTCTGGCAAGTTC
>JACRFN010000071.1 GCA_016217875.1 Candidatus Kerfeldbacteria bacterium | reverse complement strand
CTGACCTCTCCCGATTGACCGAGGATTACCTTTACGCTATACAGGAGAGGCTAAACAACCGTCCCAGGAAATCTCTTAACTACCTAACCCCTAACCAAGCGCTGGCTCGGGAACTGGGGCACTAGATTCTAGAATTCACCTAAGGGCCAAATCAGACAAAAAGAAAAAGCCCTCCTAATACTACAGAGGGCTCTAGGCGCTGAGGGGAGAGAACACAAGCGCTTTAATGTTTTTCCACTGGGTGGCCGTGACCACCTAGTGATAGGAAATGTTTGTCTACGCTATGAACTAATCGCCGCAATCCGCCGATTGGTAGATAGCGTGGAACCTCTTGGCAGTAAACTTCATAAACCTGCCCATAACGTTGCGCTAAAAACTTTTCTTCAGCTATCACCCAACGGTGATAGTGCTGCACTGCCATAACCCAAGCATAAACACACACGGGCGCCAGCAGCCAAAGGTGCAACAGACCAAAGGTTAAGCCGTACCCAACCCAGGTGATGAAAAAACCAAGGTAGATGGGGTTCCTGCACCAACCATATATGCCGCTGGTCACCAAGCCATTGGGTTGATGGGTCATTTTTCCTTTGTTGGCCCAGGCTCGCCCCAACCACAGACGGCCACTGCAACTGACGCACCAGCCAGCCAGGTAAATCATCAACCCAACTACGGTTAACTCCAATGACTGGTTCACAGATAGCGGGTTGAGGCGCGGTACAAGCCAGGGTAGAAGAAAAGTAACCAGTGTGGTAATCAGTTCAGGTATAACATCAATATACCAAAGCAACATAACTGCCCCTATGTAAAAGGGCATGCAAATGTAGACCGGCTCATCTGCACTGTAATCGTCCCGCGCTGGAGCTAATTGCCCATGCTTCTCATACCAGTTCCACACTGTTCGGCGTATGATATATAAACCGAACATGAAAGCAAGAACGGCTATCTTTTCCATACATCATCTCCTTTTTCTAAGGAACGGTGTTTGTTTCACTGTTATTTACAGTAACCCCACACCCTACTCCTTAGAAGGTCTCTTGTCAAGAGTCGTAATAGATGATATAGTACTGGCACCTATGAAATCTGCTACTCATCCTACCTACTACCCCAAGGCTAAGGTTATCTGCGCCTGCGGCCATACCTTTACTACTGGTTCAACTGTACCGGAGTTACATGTTGAAATATGTTCAGCTTGCCATCCTTTCTTTACTGGTAAGCAAAAATTAGTCGACACGGCTGGTCGAGTTGAGCGCTTTAAGAAGCGCGCCAGCCGCCGCCAAGAAGTAACCAAAAAAAAGCTTGAGCGTCACACCGCCGCGGCTAAATCTTCAAAGTAGCTACTCTGCCCGAAGCCACTTTTCCACCCCGCTTGAGAGCGGGGATGGTGTAAGGCCACTAAATGGCCCACACCAAAGGACGTGGTTTTTTGTTACCTGCGGTCTTAAGTTACTTTAACTCTATTATTATGGATTTTAATCAACGTCTCCACCAGCTACGCCAGAGACTTGAGCTCCTGAATCAGCAACTTCAGGATCATTTGGTATTGGCTGACCCAGCAAAGCTGGCTGAGGCAACGCGTGCCTACCACGATACAGAATATATTCTGGCCATCGCTGACAAATTAAAGCATCTTGAGGCTGAAAGTGAACATCTGCAGCAAAATCTCAAAACCGAGAGCGAGGCTGAAGTCAGGCAAATGGCCGAAGGCGAACTCGAACGGGTACGGCATGACATCGCCAAAACCGAAGCCGAGCTTAAAGAATTGCTGGAGCCCTCTGACCCGCTCGACGGCAAAAACACCATTATCGAAATAAGAGCCGGCACGGGCGGCGACGAAGCGGCCTTATTTGCGGCTGACCTTTACCGTATGTATGCCCGTTATGCCGAAAGCCAACGCTGGCAGGTGCAAATTTTATCTGCCAGCCGTAACGAACTCGGTGGCTATAAAGAAATTATTTTTGAAATTACCGGTAAACGAGTCTACTCCCATCTCAAATACGAAAGCGGGGTGCATCGCGTACAACGCATACCGGTCACGGAAAAAAGCGGCCGGGTGCATACCTCCACCGCCACCATAGCCGTGCTGCCCGAAGCCGAGGAAGTGGATTTGGAGCTCAAGCCGGAGGAGCTAAAAATTGAAGCCACCACATCTTCCGGACACGGTGGGCAAAGCGTCAACACCACTTACTCGGCCATCCGCGTGGTTCACCTGCCGACCGGACTGACCGTTATCTGCCAAGACGAACGCTCACAAAAGCAAAATAAGGAAAAAGCGCTGACTGTTTTGCGTTCCAGACTGCTGGCTCTCAAAAGCGAACGCCAGCGGCAAGAACGCGACTCCTCTCGTCGTTCGCAAATTGGCACGGGTGAGCGATCGGAAAAAATCCGCACTTACAATTTCCCCCAAGATCGCCTAACCGACCATCGCCTCAAACAGAGCTGGCACAATCTGCCGGCCATACTAGACGGACAGCTCGAGCCGGTCATAAGCGCCTTAAGATCGCTCGGCACATGACTATAGGTTCGGCCGCTGGCCTGGCCGCAGGCCGACTTGCCAAATACTCGGCCTCGCCCGCCTTGGATGCCGAGGTACTGCTGTCGTATGTGCTTAAAAAAGATAGGGCCTGGCTGCTGGCGCATGACCAAAATCGTTTACCGCTCTTGAGCCAACTCCGCTACCGCTGGCTTATCAGGCGACGCCGGCAAGGTATCCCTGTGGCCTATCTTACCCATAGCAAAGAGTTCTACGGACGCCCGTTTTACGTCAACCGCCACGTGCTTATCCCCCGGCCTGAAACCGAGCTTTTGCTGGAGCAGGCCCTGGGAACTATTCGCGCGAATAGTTCCATTGAAAAAGTAATAGACGTCGGCACCGGCAGCGGCTGCATGGCCGTGACGCTGGCTCTTGAGGCCCCCGCAATCAAAGTCATGGCCACCGATATCTCTCCTGCCGCCATCAGCCTGGCACGCCGCAACGCCGCACGTTACGGCCTCACTGACCGCCTGACTTTTAGACGCGGCCACCTGCTGGAACCGCTTATAACTGCCGGCCGGTCACTATCGAACGATTGTCTGTTGGTGGCCAATCTTCCCTATCTCAGACCAGCTGAGGTTAAAGACGAGCTGCGCTTTGAACCCAGACTAGCCCTAGACGGCGGAGCAGATGGCCTGACTTGCTACCGTGAGCTACTCACGCAACTAAGGGCAGTACCTCAGCTACAAAGACCTGGTTGGCTGGTGTTTGAAATCCACCCGCCGACCGCTGGCAGTCTGGTACAATTAGTAAAAGATGTTTTCCCTGGTATCCAGGTGTCTGTTAAAAACGATTACGCTGGCTGGCCACGAGTACTTAGTGCGCATTTAGCCATGAATAATTAGTATTATAAGGCAGATATTTAGCCCACCACAAAATAAGGTAAGCTACAAGTTGACGTACTTCACCACTGCTCTACACTCAAAACCAAACAACCGAAAAAGATCATTTAAAAAGCCATGCGAAAGGAGGGTAAAATCATGGCCATAAACAATCAACAAGAGGAACTTACAGCTTTGCGCCAGCACTGGGCCGATATGCTCCCTCGCATCAGGGGTCAAGACATCACCTTACACCGAGAAGATGATTCCCGCACGACCTGGGGGCGGCTTCATATCATGGATTACAGCGCCGGTCCTCCAGACGAACCATGGGAAATCGTGCTTATCACCACGCACGAACATATACATATCAACGCCGATAACCCCTGGCGAGTTCAAACCATACACAATTAACAAGGAGCTGCCTTATGTGCACCGTAAATTCCTCTAAACTCAAAAGAGCTTGGCGATGTGGCACTAAGCCAATCCGTTCAGGCTCTTTTTCAATTGGCAAATATTGCTAGCCTTTTGGGGGCGCGGCTTTTTCCTTCTTGGCAGCCGCCTCTGCGGCTGCAGCAGTTATCTCGGTTTCTTCTTCAGGCTTCTTCTCCTCTACTTTGGCCACCTGAGTCACATCTTCCTTCACTTCTGTTTTGAGGGCCGCTAATTCGGCCTCGGAACGTGGCGGCATTACCGTCACCAGCACTTCATCATCTTGTTGTGGAGATAATACTTTCAAACCAGGCGGCAACTTAAGATCGCGGAGCATTATACTTTGATCAAATTCCACCAAACCGCTAATAGACACCCCGATCTCGTGCACCAAGTCTTGCGGCAAACACTCAACCTTAAGATGGTCAATGTTCTTGACCAGCGTGCCGCCCAATTCTTTTACCGCGCGCGACTCACCCGTATATTTAAAAGGAATATCCACTGTCAATTTTTCATCCATACGGACTTGGTGAAAGTCGATATGCTCGGCCGTACCGCGCAAGGGATGCCATTGCACGTCTTGGATTAAGGCCTTAATCGGCTTAGTATCGTCAAGGGCCAAATCAATTAACGTGCTGGCGCCTACTTCACGGTAAGCCTTATCAAAAGCCTGACGCTGCACCGTGACTGGGGTAGTAGCTACGCCATGACCATAAATAACACCGGGAATCTGATCCTGGTGCCGTAGCGTTTTAACCGACTTACCTATAGCCGTACGCTTGCTGATATTTAGTGTAGTCATGAATTACGATTAGAAGGATACAATAAATGATGGAATGACAGTACTTCATCGGTATTCAGCGCCTCAGCATCTTTAAATCGTAAAACGTCATCGCCCGTTAAATCTGTCACTAAGCCGACGGAAGTAATGCCGATAGCCGAACTTAAAACCAAAGCCACAATTGAGCTGTGGCAATGGGAACACTGAATATGTAGCAAGTGGGCGTCCTCGCGCTCTTCCAAGACGCGCGCCTGCAACGGACTGTAGGCAGCTTCACACAACGGACAGTATGAGATAAGCCGCAAAACTTCTGGTAAATGATGACTGGCTTTGCGTTTAGGTTGCATAGGCCCTAGCTACTCAATGCAAAGACAAGTATACCTGGCCAAGTGCGCCTTGTCAAGCCTGACGACCTTCAACTGTCAGCGGTAATGGCGCCTGATGACTGTATTGGCGGGCCAAATTCTGTAACACTCCTACCGCCGCCAAGCTCACCACCAACGATGAACTGCCAAAACTCATAAAAGGCAAGGTCAACCCGACCACAGGCAATAGCCCGAGATTCATGCCGATATTAAGTACGACCTGCACAGCCAACAAGCTAAAAATGCCAACCGCCACCAAGACGGCAAAATCGTCTCTCAATCTGCGGATTAACCGTAAAATACGAAGAAAAAACCAAATCCATAGTCCTAGTACGATGCCACTGCCGACCAAGCCAAGCTCTTCCGCTATAGAGGCAAAAATAAAGTCCGTGTGCTGCTCGGGCAGAAACTGCAACTGGCTTTGTGTGCCCAAACCAAGGCCTCTACCCCACCACCGACCACTGCCCACTGCCACCACGGACTGCGTCACATTATAGCCGCTACCCAAAGGATCGGCTTGGGGGTTTATAAAAGTACGCAAACGCTCAAGCTGATAACCGCGTAAAAATGAAACGCTCAACAAAACCAACAAGGCCGTTACGGTGCCGGCAACTAACCACCAACGGCGCGGCTTTGGTACTACTACTAACAACGCCCCCAGGGTAACGAGAATAAGAAAAGCCGAACCAAAATCTGGC
The DNA here is from genome assembly GCA_016217875.1 of Candidatus Kerfeldbacteria bacterium. Classification (GTDB taxonomy): domain Bacteria; phylum Patescibacteriota; class Patescibacteriia; order Veblenbacterales; family UBA10138; genus JACRFN01. Next base: position 2,818 of record JACRFN010000071.1, on the reverse strand, counting down.
TGAGCCATAACCAAGCCTACCAATGGTAAGGCCAAGAGTGAAGCCACGACAGTTTTGCCCCAAGTCAGCGGCGGTCCCACATGGCTCAGATAACTAGACAGAACTATAATCCACAAGAGTTTAACCACTTCTACCGGCTGAAAGCCAACCGTACCAAACCTGAACCAGCCAGTGGTACCATGAACGGTCCTGCCCCAGATAAGTACTAATACCAGCAACACTACGCCAAATAAATAAATAAGACGCGACCAGGAACGATACCAGCGGTAGTCAAAAGTAGCCGCAGCCACCAAGGCCGCCAAACCTACAAACAGCCCGACCAACTGCCGAGTAAAAAGATCAGCCACTTCTGGCTGTGACAGAGAGCTGGAATAAAGCTCAGCTAAGCCTATGCTCAAAAGGAGTAAAGTAATGACAAAAAGAGTCCCGTCCCAACTGCGGAAAGTCTCAAATAATTTACGCCACATACCCCGTATATCAACTTCGCTCAACCGCCTTAGCGCGAGGTGATTGAAACGAATATAAAAAGTTAAACCATCCACAATGAGACATAAAAGTGTTGCCTTTGGCGATTGAATCGAGCGCTAGCGAAGTTGTATTACGGGGCATACCCAGTAACAATAACTTCACTTAAGATGCCAAGCTTTGTGTAAGTTGAATCGTCTTAAACGCTTGGCCATAAATCTGCGTCCAGCCGTGGTTTTAAGATACCTCTCGCGTTGCTTGGCATCTTCACTATCACGGCAGGCTTCATAATAAATTAACTCAAAAGGACGACGAGTATAGCTGGCAAAACTCTCACCTTTTTGGTGTTCTTCAAAGCGACGTCTTAAGTCCCGGGTATAACCTATATACTTATCGCCGTCCTTAGTGCTCTCTAAAACATAAGTATAGAAGAACACCGGTGAAGTTTTGTTACTGGGCATAATCCTACTTGTTTAGAGTGAACGAAAAACACTCGGCTCTAGCACATTGACTTCTGGCTTTACTATTAAGTGATCAGCCGGGGGAAGACCTTGCGGCCAATAAAATTCCATGGGCCGCCCCTCAGCACTATTAAGATTAGTCACTGCCTGACGACCAACCGCTTGCACGCTTGAGCCCCTACTTAAAACCACAGTTACGGCCACCTCCCAAAAACTATAGGGGCTGGTATTAGTCAAAGTAAATCGCAGTTTTGTACCGGCGCTACTGCTAGCCTCAGCTGGCGGTACCTGCTCCACCAGCTCGTCACTAACAGTAAAGCTGGGCATGGGAAAGCGCGACACGTCACGCAGGCGACTCCACTTAATTTCTCCTAAACTTAAACTCACTGTAGTTGGCTTATTGGCCAGCTCCGCCCCCAGACTAACTAAATATTTATCTTCTAGTGGTAATAAAAAGCCGGTACCGGCAAACTCCTGCCCGCCGGCCGTAAAGATAAAGGCCATGCTTTTGGCGCCCCATTTCAGGTTGGGATTTTTTACCTGCGCCAAGAGATTATAAGTATTGGCACCGGCCGGTACAGCCGTCACCAGCCCCACTGTCACATCCAACGGAGCATTCCGCTGGTGGTATTCCTGAAAATTAACCGACGAACTTACCAGCAGCCGCATTGATTCCTCTTCAGCCTGACGCGACGACAACCAATCAACAAATTGCCAGCTGGCATATAACCAAATAAGGGCTATTACTAAAACAGCGGCTACTATAAACCCGCGACGGATGGCCCCGCGGTGTAAAAAATACCAATAACCGTACTTTAATTCCTTGTCAGAAAAATCAGGCATAACAAATGGCTAAAATCCCAATTTCTAAATCCTAATTTATAAACAATCTCCAAATCCCAAGCCCCAAGTTCCAATAAAGCTCAAAATTCCAATTTTGGAAATTAGCCTAGCTGCCCTGTCTGCCGGACTTCGGCGAGCTTAGTCGAGCCGCAGGCAGGCCACCCGCAGGGATTTGGGACTTGGAACTTTATTGGAGTTTGGGATTTGGACATTGGGGTTTGATTTAGGAATTAGAAATTAGACATTAGAAATTATGACTTTATTACCTTATATTCTACCATATTCCCCTCTGCTTAGCGAAAGGTGTATAATATAACGTATAATCACCTAAAGATAAAAATATGGTCATCTTTCAAACTAGCGCCGACGTCTTAAATCTGTCGTTGGCTATCTCGGTCCTAGGCCTGGCCTTTCTCCTCAGCTGGATACTAGTATATTTTATTATGATAGTACGGCGACTGGTCAACGTCCTCCGGGGAATTGAACAAAGCCTGGCCAAACTAGAGTCTTTCTTTAGTGCGGCTAAAGATAAAATTGAAAATTCGGCCTCCTACCTTTCGGTAGTGGCTTTGGGGATAAAGGAGTTGATGCGTTACCTGATAGAGCGGCGGGAAGAAAAGACTGGCGGCAAAAAGAGAACAGGCAAATCCTAACCACGAACACTTACGATTTTAAACCAAAACCCCTCCGATGTACATCGGAGGGGTTTTAACAACCTTGTTTTTTCCATACCTACCTCAAGCCTTGGATGGCAAAAATATACTAGTTTAAACAAGGAGTAAGACAGTACCTGCTTCAGCCTGGAGTATAGGCTACCAAACATGCTAAAGTAGTAATGTTACGGCTAAATTTCTTGCCGACCGTAGTCTCAGCCAAAGGCTGCGGCAGTGGCCAGGTCTACTATGCCTAAATTCACCCACCCCGAACAACACCTCGCCTGACTCGGTGTGTACGGGGCAAGCCTCCATCACCTCCATGCCTAAATTTACACACTTACACGTCCATAGTCACTACTCTCTCCTTGACGGCTTGTCAAAAATTCCTGACTT
>JACRFN010000008.1 GCA_016217875.1 Candidatus Kerfeldbacteria bacterium | reverse complement strand
AGTAACTAGCTATACTATCTAAGCAGAATAGTTTTATGAAACGCTCACAATTATTGCTGGCCACCATCGCTTTGCCCATAGATTACTTTATGTTGGTCTTGGCTGGCTTAGTGGCTTATCAGTTGCGTTTTCAGAGTTGGGTACGCGAATTCAGGCCGGTAGTATTTCATTTACCCTTGGCGGAATATTTTCCTCTGGTGCTGGCGGCGGCGGCAGTATGTCTGCTTTTATTTGCTTTAGCCGGCTTGTACGCCCTAACCAACCAACTGAAATTATCACAAGAAATAGGCCGTCTGTTCCTGGCTTGCAGCGCCGGGTTGGCTTTGATTATTGTTTTATTCTTTTTCAACCCCCAACTTTTCAGTTCGCGTTTTATAGTTTTGGCGGCCTGGCTGTTGTCTTTTGTCTTGACTAGTCTGGGGCGCGTAGCCTTGCGCCTGGGGCGGACTAACTTATATCGCCGCGGCTGGGGCGTAAGTCGTGTTTTGTTAGCAGGCAGCGACGAGATTACGGCTGCCTTAGGTAAATTATTTCATAATTCACCCCAACTTGGTTATAAGGTCGTACAGCAGATAGCCCCCAGTGCCATCTCCAATCTGAATGAATTTACCTCGAACGTGGATGAGGTAGTGGTGGGCGACCCGACACTGACTCATGAATTCACGCTTCGCATTTTGGAATACTGCGTAACGCATCACCTGGGTTTTAAGTACGCAGCCGATATGTTCGAAGCGCAATCGCACAATGTTCTTATTCACACCTTAGCCGGTGTTCCTTTAATTGAAATAAAGCGCACGGCGCTTGATGGTTGGGGCAGAGTAGCCAAGCGCATATTTGATTTAATTATGTCTGTTGTTTTATTAGCGGCCTTGTCGCCGTTGCTTTTGTGTCTGGGTTTAATAATTTGGTTTGACTCTGGTCAGCCGGTCGTGGTGGCTTTGGAGCGTATAGGCGAGGCGGGGGAGAAATTTCGTTTGTTCAAATTTCGTTCCATGGTTCATAACGCCCATCTTTTAAAAGACGATTTACGAGCCTATAATGAAAGACCTGACGGGCCGCTTTTTAAAATGGCCAACGACCCGCGGGTGACTAAATTTGGCCGCCTCTTGCGCCGTACTTCTTTAGACGAACTGCCACAATTATGGAATGTTATTAGGGGCGATATGTCTTTAGTTGGCCCGCGACCACACGAGCCAAACGAGGTGGCCTCTTATCAACTGCGCCATCATAAGTTGCTCAATATTAAGCCTGGTATAACAGGTATGGCGCAGATATCGGGTCGTTCCAACCTTAGCTTTGAAGACGAGACCAAGCTGGACACCTTTTATATTGAAAATTGGTCTCTGAATGCGGATTTGGTCATTCTTGTTAAGACCATAGTAGTGGTGCTACAACACAAAAATGCGGTCTAATTAGTATGAAAGTTATTTTAGCCCATGACCACTTAAATCAGATTGGCGGTGCCGAAAAGGTGCTGGCCGCCTTTCATCACCTCTATCCCGAGGCTCCGGTTTACACGCTGTTGTTTGACCGTTCAGCCGTTGGTGATTTTTTCCAGGGCTGGGATATTCATCATTCCTTTTTAGAGAGTTTGCCCGGAGGACGGCGGTTGTTCAAATGGTACGTTTGGTTAATGCCTACGGCCGTTGAACAACTTGACGTCACTGAGGCCGATTTGGTCATAACTTCCGCTTCGGCCTTAATTAAGGGGGTGGTAGTTAAACCAGAGACTACTCATATTTGTTATTGCCATACTCCCACCAGGTATTTATGGAGTGATACTCATCAATATACTTCCGATCTGCCTCAGCCCAAATTAGTCAAACGACTCTTGCCATTTATACTTACCAGGTTAAGGACTTGGGATTATCTGGCGGCCCAGCGTGTTGATCATTTTGTGGCTAATTCTAATTTTGTGGCCAGTCGTATCCGTAAGTATTATCGTCGTGAGGCAGAAGTTATATATCCGCCAGTTGATACGGCTCGTTGGCGGCAGCTGGCTGAACCGGAGGATTATTTTCTTATTGTTTCCAGACTCAGGCCGTATAAGCGCGTGGATTTAGCCATCCGGGCTTTTAATAAATTAGGCATTCCACTCAAAGTCATAGGCTCGGGCGAACAGGAAGAGGAGCTTAAATCTCTGGCTCGGCCGCATATCGAATTCCTGGGTCACGTGTCCGATGAGGTGAAAGCCGGTTACTTAGCGCGTTGTCGGGCGCTAATTCACCCGCAAGAAGAAGATTTTGGCATTACGGCGGTGGAAGCCATGGCCGCTGGCCGACCGGTGATTGCCTATGATGCCGGCGGAGCCAGAGAAACTGTTTTGCCAGAGGTGACGGGTAAATTGTTCCGTGAGCAAAGCTGGGAAGCCCTAGCTGACGCGGTCATACGTTTCCGTTACGCCAAGTTTGATCCACCAACCATCCAAGCTCACGCCCAGCGGTTCTCAACTCCACGCTTTTATGAGGAGTGGCAGCGGTATGTTAAGCGGATATTAAATTCCAGTTCACATTCTTAATCGGCCATGCTCTTAGGCGTTGACATTCGTTGTTTGCAGGATCAACTTCTGACCGGGGTGGGGGAGTATACCTGGCGCATATTGCAAGCTCTCAAAGCCCTAAAGCCTGGCGTGGAATTAGCTGGTTTTGGCAGTGCTGTAAAAGATATGCATCTGCCGCCTGGCGTTCCCGAAATAATGAAAGTGGTGCGCAGCCGTTGGCCAAATAAGTTAAAAAATCTTGTCTACTCTTGGGGCTGGGCCGAGCCGCTTGATTTAACCATCAGTCGGCAGGTGGGGCCATTGGACGCTTGCTGGCTGCCCAACCCGAATTTCGCGCGCTTCAGCGGTCGCGTGCCGGTAGTTATCACAGTGCACGATCTGTCTTGGCTTCGTTGGCCCGAATTTTTCCGCCGGCGCCCGCGCCTTTGGTATTTTCCGGCCGTAGTAAAACTATTAAATAATGGTCTGCCGCCGCAATCTAAAGTAGTGGCCGTATCTCAGCATACGGCCGACGATATAATAAATTTCTTTCCGCACCTGCAAAACCGTCTGCAGATAATTTCGCCGGGCGTAGGCCCTGAATTTACAGACAAACCGTCTGCTGCCAGGCTGGCCAAAGTGAGAAGTGAATATCGTTTACCGGAAAAGTTCATTTTAAGTATGGGCACCATAGAGCCGCGAAAGAATTATCGTTTATTGCTCCAAGCCTATCAGTTTATTTTAAATCGCCAGCCGTCTTATCAGTATGATTTGGTCATAGCGGGAGGTTGGGGCTGGCGTTACCGTTCTTTAATAAAACTTTACCGTAGTCTGCCCACCCGAACCCAGCAACGCATTCATTGGCTGGGCTACGTCAGCGAGGCTGACAAACCGGCGCTTTATCACGCCGCCACGTTGTTTGTTTACCCTTCATTTTACGAAGGTTTTGGTATTCCGCCGCTGGAGGCCATGGCCTCGGGCCTGCCCGTTTTGGTCAGCCACAGCTCTTCACTACCTGAAGTGGTGGGGGAGGCCGGGCTGATGCTTTCGCCTTACGGGGTTGGTTTGTGGGCTGAATTGATCCAGCAATTGACCAACGACCAAGTCTGGGCGGCTGAACTGGGGCAGCGTGGTCGCGAGCGAGCCCAAAAATTCACCTGGCAAAAATCGGCCCAGGCTTATTACGATCTATTTACCCGTTGATTAGGCGGATATATGCGGCTAGTAATAGATGCGCGTCTATATGGTTTGGAACATCGCGGGCTCGGACGGTACTTAGTGGAGCTGATTCGCGTTCTGAGCGAGATTGACCACCAGACAGATTATATCCTGCTGGTTAATCCTTCAAACAAAACCCAGCCTGACAATTTACCTTCTAATTTCAAGCAGGTCGCGGCGCCCTGGCGAGTATACAGCTTCCATGAGCAATGGCGATTGCCCTGGCTGTTGCTTAAACTGAAGCCGGATTTGGTGCACTGGCCGCATTTTACAGTGCCGTTGCTATGCCCGGCGCCATTTATAGTTACTATCCACGACCTCATTCTTCATAGTTTTCCCTCAGAGCGGGCCACTACCTTACCCAAGCCGCTTTATTGGTTAAAAGTATGTCTTTATCATCTGGTAGTGGCTCGAGCTGTCAGGCGGGCGCGCCAAATAATAACCGTCAGCCAAGCTGTAGCCAACGAAATAAGACACTTCTATAAATTAAAAGGAGGTAAAATTACGGTCATACCCCTGGCCCCCGGTACCCTGGCCCAGCCGGTGGAGCTTGCCTTGCCGGCCAATTATCTTTTGGTAGTGGGTGCGGCTTATCCGCACAAGAATCTTGATCGTTTAACGCAGGCCTTTGCCTACGTTAGCCAACTGTTGCCGGAGTTAAAATTTATTATAGTGGGGAAAAAAGACATTTTTATGGAACGTCTGCAAAAACTGGTTGAACAGCTCAAACTAAGTCAAGCTGTAAAATTCTGGGGAGAGGCTAGTGAAGCTGAATTAGCCTCTCTTTACCAACGGGCCACAGTCTACGCCTTGCCGTCTTTGGCTGAAGGTTTTGGTTTAGGCGCCTTGGAGGCTTTGGCCAGAGACACGGTGGTACTGGCTGCCGATATACCTGTTTTACATGAAGTTTTGGCTCAGGCGGCGCTGTACGCCAATCCTTACGATACCCGCGAGCTTAGTCATCAATTACATAGGCTGATAACCGATCTTAATTTGCGTCAAGAACTAAAAACAGCCGCGGCCCAAATACTCAAGTCTTACTCCTGGCAGTCGGCTGGCACAGCCACCAAACAGGTATACTCGCAGGCGGCACATTGAATATCTATCCTATGTCGCCTACAATAAAGAAGTACCCCACCTGATCATGTCAAACAAAAAATCTATCCCCCCCGAGCTTAACAAGCCATCACGCCCTCAGTGGCGCTGGTGGCAAATTGACCTGTCTCAGCCTAAGCCCTCAGTCTCCGGACGCAGCCGAGCTTTATTGTCGCGGCATGTTTTGAATTTGCGCTCTGATTTAGTATTACCTAAGCAGTCGCCTGAGGCTTCGCCGCCGCCTCGGTCAGCACCACTGGTCAGAACCAGGGTTGATTTAAGGCCCGGCCTCGGCCGCCCGCCGTCTTTGGCAGTCAGTCAAGAGCCTTGGTCGGCGCTTTACCAACGCTGGCCGGTGCTGGCTGAAATCAGCTTTCTTTCGGCAGTGGAGTTTGTCTGGTGGGTGGTAGCTCAATTTTGGCATTTTTGGGTGGTGATTTTTTTGCTGCTGGCCGAAGAGGTTTACGTTTTATTAAATGACATTAAATCTGACATACTGGAATTTTTCCGATTGGTGCGGCTGACCTTGGTTTTACCCACGCGCTCTTTATGGGCTCTGAGCCCGGCTGTCATCAAACCCGTTCGTCAAATTCCTCACCTGGGTCAGGCCGGCCTTTTTCTGGTGACGGCTTTGTTATTCACACTGCCGCTTAAAGGGATAGCCACCTTGCGTGAAGTTGAACAACGCGGGCAAGAGGCCACTTCTCTGACGCGACAGGCCGTTCATCAGTTGTACGAAGGCGGAGTGAAATTAACCGGCGGCCAGCCTAGCCTGGCCCGCCGAGATTTTGAACAAGCGGGCAGAGTATTGCAGCTGGCTCAAGATGAGCTTTATTTGTTTCCCGATCGCGTACTCGGGCTACTGGCTAAAATTCCCGGTAGAACAGAAGAGTTCGCCACCGCCAGGCATTTATTAACCGCCAGCCGCGCCGTAGCGCAGGGGGCAGGCGTGATGGCGCAAGCCTGGCAGGAAATATCAACTGCTTCAGCTGGCGAGGGCCAGGGGCTCCGTACCCAGTTGCAAGTAATACAGTCTTCTTTCATCAAACTTCAGCCCCATTTAGAACAAGCCTTAGCCGCCATAGCGCAGGTAGAACTTTTGACTTTGCCGGCAGATTTGCAGCTGGCGGTAGCACCGTTACAAAATAAACTTAATCAACTGTATGATTTGGTAGCGAGCTTTACCGGTTTGCCGGCTTGGTTGCGCGAGGTTATAGCTTCGCCCGAGCCTCAACGCTACGTTATTCTTTTTCAGAATTCCACTGAACTGCGTCCGACAGGTGGTTTTGCCGGTAGCCTGGCTTTGTTGGAGATGGCTGGAGGTAAGGTGACCAAACTTGACATCCCAGGCGGCGGCCCTTATGACTTTCAAGGCTCTTTGCAACGTCTAATCAGGCCGCCTGAACCTATGCGTTTGGTGCGCGGTACCTGGCAATTACAAGACGCCACTTGGTTTTTTGACTGGCCCAGCTCGGCCCGTAAAACATTATGGTTCCTGCGTGAGGCGGGAGGTCCCACGGCCGACGGAGTGTTGGCTGTAACTTCTGATTTTGTCGTTGATTTACTTAAACTAACGGGTCCCATAGATGTACCGTCATACGGCAAGCATTTGACGGCCGAGAATTTTACGCGCGTCACGCAGGAGGCTGTGGAGCTGGAATATGATCGCCAGGCTAATCGCCCCAAACAATTCATAGCCGACCTGGCGCCCCTGTTAATCACTCGTCTAGGGCAGCTACCAGCCGAACGTCAATTGGAGCTGGTGCAGCTGATCGACAGAAATCTGAGCCGACGCAGCCTGCAACTTTACCTGACCAAACCTGAGTTAGAGGACAATTTGCGCGCTTATGGTTGGGCCGGTGAAATCAAAACGACACCCTCTGATTATTTGGCTGTGGTGCGCACCAACATCGGCGGCGGCAAAACAGACGGCGTGATTGATGAAGCAATTAGACATCAAGTCACGCTTAACGAATCAGGTGAGCTGACAGCCCAGCTTACGCTTACCAGAACGCACCGTGGTGACCCGGCTGATATATTTGAACGACGACGTAATGTAGATTATTTGCGTTTTTACGTACCTCAAGGGTCGGTGCTGCTTAAAGCTACGGGCTTTAGCCCGCCGCCACCAAGCTACTTCAGGCCGGTGCCGCCTGGGGCGGAAGTCGACCAGGATTTAACTGAACTTGAGCATGAAGTAGCATTTGACGCAGACTCTGGTACCAGAATTACTGATGAATTCGGTAAAACAGTTTTTGCCAACTGGTCAGCCTTATCGCCTGGGCAAAGCCAAACCATGACTATAGCCTACGGCCTGCCACTAAAATTAGAACAAAAAATCGGCTGGCAAGATTTGCGCCGCTATCACATATATTTCCAGCGCCAAGCCGGGGTCAGGCCCATAGACTTCAGCTCAACTTTTAAATACCCCCCGGGCTGGCGACTGAGGTGGCAAGAAAATTCAGACCAACTCCAAGCTATTGAGCAGGGGATTGCCTTCAAATCAGATTGGCAGCAAGATGAATATTACGGCTTGGTACTGGAGCGACTGCCTTAATATTCAGACAATGACTATTGTCATTATCGTCACTTACCTATTGGCTGTGGCAGTATTGGCTGTCTACCGCCCGGCTTGGGCGTCTTTAGGCATAATTGTCGGCAGCCCGCTCTATTTGTTGCGGACTGAAATTTTGGGTATTCCTACCACGGCTCTAGAACTTGGCATCTACGCTCTAGCCATAATCTTTGCAATTAACTGGCTGCGACAACATTGGCTGGCTGCTAAACTCTTAAATTTTTATAATTTATTTAAACCTTATCGTTGGCCGTTGCTCTTGTGGCTTGGGTTTACATTAATTTCAGCCGTT
>JACRFN010000073.1 GCA_016217875.1 Candidatus Kerfeldbacteria bacterium | reverse complement strand
GCACTTGACAGGGTATTTTTAGGTCATATAATGTGATTAGCACTCGGAGCTTGAGAGTGCTAATCAGCCTTAAATTATGAATGAACGCCAACAAAACCTGTTAGCCGAGGTGGTGCGCAGCTATGTGCGTGAGGCTGAGCCCGTGGGCTCTAAGGCCCTGGAGGGCGCTTTTGACTTGAGTTCAGCCACTATTCGCAACGAAATGGCCGAGCTGGAAAATCAGGGATATTTATGGCAACCGCACACCTCGGCTGGCCGGGTGCCTACCACCAAAGCCTTCCAGTTTTATGTTGATAATCTGGTGTCGGCGCGCGAGCCCCGGGCCGTTGAGCAGAAAGCCATTGATAATTTGTGGCGCCAATGGCAGAGCAATCAGCAAAGATTTTTAAGATCTTTGGCTAAAACTTTGGCCCAGTACGCCGGGGAAGTAGTGGTAGTGGGCTTTGGCCCTTATGAAGTGTATTACACCGGTTTTTCCAACCTTTTTCAGCAGCCTGAGTTTTCCACGGCAGATATGGTGCAGGCCATAGGCAAGGCAGTTGATCATTTGGACGAGGCCATGATTAAACTTTATGAGCAGAGCTCTACCGAGAGCGTGCAAGTCAGGCTCGGTCAGGCTAATCCCTTTGGCCAAGATTGCGCCGTGGTGTTTACGCGCTGCGAGCCGGGCGAACATTCTAGTCTGATGGGATTTTTAGGTCCCTTGAGAATGGATTATGATGCTAACATTGGTCGTTTAAATTATGTCCGATCTCTTTTCCAAGTCTAAGGCAACCCAAGTCGACGCTTCACCGGCGCAAGCTGCTTCGGCGCCGGCCGCCGAGCCTTCAGCTCTGGCGGCGGCTCAGGCCCAAGCGAACGAGTATTTGCAGGGCTGGCAGCGGGCCAGGGCCGATTACGCCAACCTTAAGCGCGAAAGCGAGGCTAGGCAGGCGGAACTCACCCGCTACGCCCAGGCTGAACTGTTGCGTGATTTGTTGCCGTTGGTAGACTATTTCCAGCACGCCCTTCACGCCGTGCCCCAAGATAAAGCCGGGGAGCCGTGGGTAGAAGGCATCAGGCATATTCAGACCAAACTGTTGGAAGTCTTGGCTTATCACGGCGTCAAGGAACTTGAGACAGTAGGCGAGAAGTTTGACCCGAGCCTGCACGAAGCTGTGGCTGAGGTGGAGGGTTCAGGCCAGCCGGTGGGTGTGATAGTGGAAGAAGTCAGAGGAGGCTTTATGTTGCATGACAAATTGTTGCAGCCGGCGCGAGTTAAAGTGGCCAAGTAAATGCAAAATGCAAATATCAAAAATCAAAATGACTAACAAACTAAAATCCTAAATTTTTAATTTTGATCTTTAAACTTTAAATTAAACACATAATTATGGACTACATTTGTCCTGAGTGCGGGTACACTGACGAAGCTCGTGGTCGCTGCCCTTCTTGTGATGTGCCGCTCATCCACATTGATGACGTGGGTGAAAACAAAGAGGTAGAGGCAGACGAGGAGCAAGATGAACCCGCGCCTGCCTTAGATGAATAAATAAGGCCCTGGGGCGTGCCTGGAGCCGCCCGAATCAAGCCTCTGACCCGGGTTAGTCGGGAGTTTGCTTCGGGCCTTGGGGCTCTGTGCGCGCGTCCATGCGGCCTGCAATTAATCTTTAACTTTTAAAAGAAAGGAGGTGAGGCGATTATGGCATTAGTACGTTGGACACCGCTCCTGCCAAGCTTTGGCGAGGCGGATAAATTCTTTGATGATTTCAACCTTATGCCGTCGGTCAGCGGCTTTATCCCAGCGCTTGACGTCTATCAAACCAAGGACGACGTGGTAGTGGAAACCGCCTTGCCAGGCGTAGACCCCAACAAGGTTAATATCTCCATTGCCAACGACGTTCTGATAGTAGAAGGTAGTTTTGAGAAGAAGAGCGAAGTTGACGAGCGCAATTACTACCGCCAGGAGATTCGCTCCGGCTCTTTCCACCGCTCAGTAGCCCTGCCCACGGCCGTCAACGGCGATAAGGCCAAGGCTACTTACGAAAAAGGACTGCTTAAGATAGTGGTACCAAAAGAGGAAAGAGCAAAACCAAAAACGGTTAAGGTTGAAGTCAAGTAGGTAGGTAAACGAGTCCCGATGTCCATCGGGACGAAGCCCCGCACCGAGCCGATGTCCATCGGCTCTGGTGCTGGGGGAAGAGCGAGCCAAGCCCAAGACAGTGAAGGTGGAGGTTAAATAGGGGTTTACCCAGTAGTGAACCGTCGGGTTCTACTACTGGGCTCGGGTGAAGTCTTAAGTAATAACTTGAGGCTTCACGCGAGGGAAAAAGAAGTTGTCAATTAATTTTTAATTAACTCTTACTCTAATCTCTTACTCTTACCAATGATATACCTATGCCAAAAATCTACCCTCTCAAATTTTTGGCAAAAAACTTGGGAGGGTAAAGCCTTATTCTTATAATTAATAGTTATTATTATGCCAAAAATTTTAGGTATTGACCTCGGTTCACCCTCCTAAGTTTTGCTGATTAGCAAAATTTAGGAGGACGAGTTGGGTCGTCCATAGTTTAAATCTTAATTGAAATTTATCTATGAGTAAGATATTGGGTATTGATTTGGGCACCACTAACTCGTGTATGGCCGTGATAGAAGGCGGCCAACCTAAGGTGCTGGAGAACAAAGAAGGGCAGCGCACCACGCCTTCAGTGGTGGCCATGTCAAAGGCCAGCGAACGTTTGGTTGGTTTACTAGCCAAGCGTCAGGCCGTCACCAACCCCGAGAACACGCTTTACTCCATTAAGCGCCTTATCGGCCGTAGGTGGGATGACCACGAGGTGCAGCGCGACATTAAAGTTCTGCCGTTCAAGATGGTCAAATCAGGCAATGGCGTGAAAGTGGTAATGTCTGGCAAGGAATACAGCCCGCAGGAAATCAGCGCCATGGTGCTGCAGAAAATGAAAGCCGACGCTGAAGCCAAGCTCGGGGCCAAGATTACCGAAGCCGTTATTACTGTGCCGGCTTATTTTGATGACTCACAGCGCCAGGCCACCAAAGACGCAGGCGAAATCGCAGGCCTAAAGGTGCGCCGCATTATCAACGAGCCTACAGCTGCAGCCTTGGCTTACGGCTTTGACAAGAAAAAAGACGAGAAAATCGCGGTTTACGACCTCGGGGGCGGTACGTTTGATATTTCCATTCTTGAAGTTTCAGCTGACACGGTAGAAGTGAAAGCCACGAACGGCGACACGCACTTAGGCGGCGATGACTTTGACCAAAGGATTATTCAGTGGATGGTGGATGAATTCAAGCGCGAGAATGGCATTGATTTGAGTAAGGACCCGTTGGCTTTGCAGCGCGTTAAAGAATCAGCTGAAAAAGCCAAGATAGAGCTGTCTACTGCCACTGAGACCGAAATCAACCAGCCGTTTATCACTTCAGATGCCAATGGCCCCAAGCATTTGCTGATTAAAATGACGCGCGCCAAGCTGGAGAGTTTGGTCGGCGATTTGGTGGAAAAAACTTTGGAGCCGACTAAGAAAGCCATGGCTGACGCCAAGATGTCGGTTAAGGATATTAACGAAGTTGTGCTGGTGGGCGGTATGACGCGTATGCCCTTGGTACTCGCGACCGTAGAGAAATTTTTTGGCAAAAAGCCGAACGTATCAGTGAATCCTGATGAAGTGGTGGCCGTAGGCGCGGCTGTACAGGCCGGCGTGCTGCAAGGCGAGGTGCGCGACGTGCTGTTGCTTGACGTAACTCCACTGTCGCTTGGCATTGAGACTTTGGGCGGCGTGATGACAAGGTTGATTGAGCGCAACACCACTGTACCCACGTCCAAGAGCCAGATATTTTCTACCGCCGCTGATGGGCAAACCAGCGTTGAAGTGCATGTGCTGCAAGGCGAGCGCGAATTCGCACGCGACAACAAAACTCTGGGCCGGTTTATTCTGGATGGTATTCCACCCGCGCCCCGCGGTATGCCACAGGTGGAAGTGAGTTTTGACATTGATGCCAACGGCATCTTGTCTGTCAAAGCCAAGGACAAGGCCACGAATAAGGAACAGAAAATTACCATTACTGCCTCCAGCGGACTTTCTAAGGATGAGGTGGAGAAGATGAAAAAAGAGGCTGAAGTGCACGCCACTGAGGATAAGCAAAAGCGCGAGGTAGTTGATATGAAGAACATAGCCGAGTCCACGGTGTATCAAACCGAGAAAATGCTCAAAGAGCAAGGTGATAAAGTGCCGGCTGATATTAAGAAAGATGTAGAGGAAAAGCTTGAGGCTGTTAAAAAGGCTAAGGACGGCGAGGATGTGGCGGCTATCAAGTCCGCGTTAGATGCTTTGCAGCAGGCGGCCATCAAGATAGGGGAGGCTATGTACAAACAAAGTCAACAATCAACAAGTCAACAGACAACTGACAATCAATCTCCTGGTCAATCAACAGGCGACTCCAAAGACCAGCCGGTTGAGGGGCAGTACGAGGAGGTTAAGAAGTGACGCATGTCATCCTCGCGGAAGCGGGGATCCAGACCAATTGCTAATTTCGTTTTATTCATCATTCCCGCCCCGTATCAAGCATGCACTCACGAAAGTGGATGTACGGGCTAGACTCCAGCGGGAATCCAGAAACGAAATGACCAAGCAGTACTACGTCTATATTCTCGCCAGCAAACGTAACGGTACATTGTACATTGGGATTACAAATGATTTAGCTCGTCGTATTTATGAGCATAAACATAACCTTATCCCAGGATTCACCTCTCGGTATGGTGTACATTATCTAGTGTATTATGAAGAGACTCATGACGTTACCTCTGCTTTTAGACGAGAAAAACAATTAAAGAAGTGGAATCGCATTTGGAAGCTTGAACTAATAGAGAGTACTAATCCAAATTGGAGAGATTTGTATCAAGATTTATTATGATTGTTAGTGTCGTTCCGCACTTGATGCGGAATCCAGGAAGTTTAGTTATCATGCTGGACT
>JACRFN010000067.1 GCA_016217875.1 Candidatus Kerfeldbacteria bacterium | reverse complement strand
TGTATCTGTTCAGCGCTCAAGGCCAGGCTATAGATCTTGACCTCATCCATCAGGCCGTGGAAGGGCTCCCACTCTTGGCCATCACCAATGTAGATATTGGTGGCGTAGTTGTTAATCAGGCCGCTGACCGCGGTCTGGCCGACTAGGCTGCCGTTATGGTAGAGCCTGGCCGTGGCTCCGTCGTAGGTCAGGGCGAGGTGCTGCCAGGGGCCTGCCGTCACCGCGTTGTAACCGTAGACCAGGTGCAACACCCAATCACTGGTGATCAAGCGGACTTTCAGGTCATTGGCCACTGGACCGTTATCCAGGTTCAAGAGGTCAATCGCCACCACCGCGCTCTTGTCAATGATCGAGCCGCCACCGGCATACATCTGCTCTGGTTTGATCCAGAGAGACAGTGTCAGCTCGTCTGGGGGCAGAGCGCGCACAGGGCTCTCCATCATCGAGTGGGTCTGGCCGTTATTGTTGAGACTCATGGCAGCGCCCGAGAAGCTAGGAGCGTAGGCGAGACTGTGGGGCGAGCCGTGATACTCGTTGCCCGATGAATCCAGTCCGTTGTTCTCAAACTGGTAGTGCGCCAGGAGAGTGGCTGGCGGTGGGGGTGAAGGAGGTGGGAGTGGAACAGCCTCCTCCAGGCTGATGTCATCCAAGAGCAGCGCGCCGGTTTGACTGCCGGAGAAGAACCGTAAGGTCGCGCTGGTGGAGCTGCTGGTAGGAGTGAGGGAGGTGGTGTAGGTCTGCCAGGTGTTAGTCACCTGGAAAGTGACAGGAGAGGCTAGGGTTGAAGTCAGACTGCTCAAGACCCCGTCATGGTCATAGAGACCGCTGGGAGTGAGAACCACGACTACCTGCCGGGGGTTGTTGTCTGCCCGAGCCCTGAAGGAGAGCTCGTAGAGCACGCCAGCGGTCAGGGAGAAAGAACCGCCCTGCATGTCGTAGTTGGTAGCCACCTGGGCGCGGTAGACTGATGGAGCGCCCGTAGGCCAGGTGTCAGCCACTGGAACATTGAGACCCAGGACACAGCCCTCTGAGACGTCAGCGTTGGGAGCACAGACCGAGCTGATGCTGGCAATGGCCCCTTGGGAATGCTCCACCCAGCCATGCGCGCCACAGATGGTCAGGCTGCCGTTGAGGATGAGGCCGTTGGTGTGGCTGGGCCGTTGGGCATCAGGGATGGTGACTGCCTCAAGGCAGGGAACACCGTTGGAGGGAGGGGGCGGAGGTGGGAGGTCGGTGGAGTCGTCATCAGCCCCGGCGATTTCCAGGGTCTGATCCAGCGCTGCTTTCAGGGCAGAGCTGAGCGCTGACTTCTGACCAGCGTTGCACTGGCCAGGATCAGAACAGCGAATGTACCAACTGGTGCCGTCGGGCTTATCAAAGAGCTGATAGTGGAAACCATCGGTCCAGTCAACCTGGCTGCCTCGGGGCGGGCCGTAAATACTGTAGCCGGTGTTACTATGCCAGTACTCCAGGATCCGCTCTGTGACTGGGTAGACTGTATCTTTGTACTGGTTGTAGACCAGTTGGCTCCACGTGTCATCTTCAGTCAGGAAGTCCTGGAGCCAGAGACGATTGGCATCACCACAGGCGTCAGGCCAGCAGTGGACGTACTCGCCCCTGCCGCTGTCCCAAGGAGCGCCAAAGGCGTCATAGCCACCGTAGGCGAGGTAGGCAGTGCGGAACCGGTCAGTAACTTCCCGGCTCTCATTCTCAAAGGTTCCCGTCATGAGGAAGGAGATGGCTGCGGAGGGGGCGGTGAAGTAGGGGGCTTGGGTGTGGTCGGTGGTGTCATAACCGAGATGGTTGATGATACTCCGGTCAAGGAGTATGCCCATGTGGAGATGTTCTGCGCCACCACCGTTATGATAGTCATCATTGACGTAACCGATAACATCACCTGCACTAACCGAATCATCAGCCTTCCACATCAACTCGGTCCCGCCACGAACCTTACTCTTACGGATATGCCCGTAAATAGAACGGATGTACCGAGTTTTGACTGGCTCCTCATTGGCGTTGGTGAATTCATACTCTTTACCGAGATCGTGCTCGATAACGGCGTAGAGTTCACCGAAACCGTAAGCAGAACTATTATCCTGCCGATAGAGTTTTAGCACCCCATTGCCAATCGCTTTGACTGGCGTCTCCTCCTCTAAATTAATATCTTCGCCTAGATGGTTGTCGTCGTAGTAAAATGACCGACCCGCATACCAGTTGAAGTATTGATCTTGTTCCACAGGGAATTGCCAGATACCCGATGCTATTGCTGCGGTGGTCAACATGGCCATACACAGAACTGCCACGACTGCACTGATTAACCGTTTCATCGTCGTACCCTTTCTTGCGTTGAGTTGTGGATGAACAGACCTATTGGTCTATTTTGAGTATACAAAAAGAAAGATTAAATCTTTCTAAACTAAAGATGAAATTTAGTTAAACTGGGGATAACTAGAGTCTTAGCCACAATTCCTACAATCGTCCTGCTTAAAATAGAAATAAAATGGTTCTAATTTCAACAAATCTATAAGTTTTATTTTATCAAAAATGACCCATTTATCACAAAGTTGGTCTACCCGATCATCACATTGAAAACCTAGATCCTTAAATACTTTTAATAACTCATCAGAAGGAGATATTTTAAGCCAAATTGTTAATCCAGATAAATAATAACTATCCTCAACCCCATCAATATCATTAACTCTATCAGTACCACAATAGTTGTAGGCGGTAAAAATCTGCCCTAGAAAATTTATTCCCTTATATTTACTATGAATAGGATAAATAGAAGAACCCATATCTGTGATTATAGGATCGGAATTACAGAGATAGGCCACATCACTATCACCCCCCATTACTTCACTTTGAGTTGGGGTGATGGCACCAGAGGTCACGCTAGTATTAACCACCGCCCCATTAGTATTACCATTAACCGCTAACGGAGCGGTAAAATATTTCTGCCCATACCACACCAACCCGCCAGCAACAATCACCGTGGTGAATAGGATTACCACTAAAATAATGACTTTTCTCTCTTTAAACATATTAAAAGTATAGCATACTCATTTTCTAAACACAGCTACCTGGAAAGTGGCAGGAGGCGCCAGGGTTGAAGTCAGGCTGACTCGTTGGCCCTCTTCCACGAGGATGTCTTGCAGGTGAGCGAATTTGCCATAGTCACCATTTTCGTAGTCAACGATGACCACGTTGCCCCAGCCGCCAGCATTACGATATATCTTGGCGACCTTGCCTGATGATGGGGTCAAAACTGGTCGTCCTAGATCAGCGCCGCCCGGGTAATTGAAGTCCCAGGCAAATTCCATAGTACTTCCTGTCCGATGAGTATCATCTTTGCTGTTGCTCTGATTTCCCTGCGACACCCACCAGGTTTCTCCGGCTGGGAAGGGAAGTTTTTGTCCTGCCCCGACAAGTGTTGCGGTCGTGATTAAAATCATCACAACCTGCGCCATGATTACCATGAACCGTTTCATCACACACCTCACTTTGTAAAGGTTCTACTGCCGAAATCTCAAAGACCATTCTTTGAGCTTCTGTAGGTATTATAAAAAAGCTTAGATTAAATTTATCTAAACTTTTTATGAAATAATGTTAAATCTGTGGATAACTAATCAAATCTAAACGTCGGGAGGATTATATCTCGGAAAAGATCGTAATTTAAGTAGCGGTTTTTCCCGCCGGTGTTAATATTAATACTAATAATTCTCTTATAATCCCTGTATTCTAAATGACTACTTAATATAATGTCGGTGTTTTCCGGAAACGCTAAGAAATTTAGCCCCTCAAAAACAAACACTTTTGCTGTCTTTGAGTTAATTACAACGTCTTTAGTTTCTTTTAAAGGGCCGACTTGCATGCCAAAATCAAACTTATCTATAGAAATATCAGTGTCCTGGCTATTGTTCTGACTAATCAAAACCCCCAACTGGAGTCCTTCATTAATTATCCCCCATTCATTTTCTTTCAAGGTATCAGAGTTAATATATATTTTTCTTTGATTATTCGTTGATTTTTCCGCCCCCCACCCCCCCGGATACTTAAACTCAAACCCATACTCGGTATTACGATACGTATTCCAACACTCCGTATCCAGTTCATCAGCACAATCGGTCCTAGTCGGGGGGATGATCTCGCCAGAAACCACCTCATCACCGGTTGGCTGATTAATATTA
>JACRFN010000065.1 GCA_016217875.1 Candidatus Kerfeldbacteria bacterium | reverse complement strand
GCCTTTAGTTAACAGTTAAGGGTAACACTCTCTGTTGATAGATTTGTAATTTTTCCATCGGTGTCAGTCCTTTTAAATACTTCCCCAAATGTATCCGCTCATGATTGTACCAGTGGAGATAATCAGTGATGGTTCGCCAGGGTTTAGTGGGATTGAAATAGTATTCCTGATCAATGGTGCCATGTGCCCGTTCCACTGCTCCCTGCCAGTTGGGCGAGTTCTTGGGTACGAAGTAATGGGCCAGACCTCTTTCTCCCAGGTACTGGTGAAAGACGCCGCGATTTTCACTGCCATTGTCGGTTTGTACTCCTAAGATGGGGAAAAGGAATACCCTCTCAGCCTTTTGGAAAGCCACCACTGTGTTTTGTGCTTCCAGCGTTGGCATCACTACGGCATACTGGAACCCGGTGTAGACGTCCACGAAGGTACGTTGGTACTTCCTCTGCCCCCTCTCCCAGACGTACTTGGTGTCAATTTGCATCACTTCCCCTGGTTTTTGAGGGATAATCGGGTCAGTGAGTGGTTTATACCAAGGCAGTTTCTTCTGGGGACGGCGTACTAACTTCCGGCGCACATAGTAACGATAGATAATGGTAGTGGAAACAGCCAGGCCTAAACGACGTTGCAGCAATAATTTCATTTTTAAAGGCCCGTAGTTAGTGCGCTGTTTTTCCTGCTCAATGAGCTGGCGCACTTCAGGCGTCAGTTTGGTGGCTGGTTGGCCGTGGGGCGAATGGTACTGGTTTGAACCACCACCATGATCCAGCTGGTGCCATTTGTAATAAGTCTTGCGACTAAGGCCGAAGATGGCGCAGGTGGCGCTCACGGAGCGACCGTACTTTTCCACCTGTAGATACCACCTAAACCTTAGCTCTCGAGGATAAGTTTTAGTATTCATAGTTAAGATGGTAAATAGTTAACACCTGTTACCTATCATACCTTAAAGTGTCACCTCTAGGTGTTAACTGTACGAGGTCTTGACTTTTGCGTTTAGGTATGCTAGTATATATAGTTCGTATTTATTATAGATTATGAAGATTATGAGATTGCGCTTAATAGTTATTGGTCAATTATTTTTATTGCTCACCCTGAACGCAGTTGGCCTTGTACCAACTAGGCTTCGGGCGGCTGATTTGGTTATTGATCGTGTGACCGTGGCCGAGCAATCAAGCACGTCTCAAGGCGGGACAATGAAAATCAATTGGTTCACCAGTCTTGAAGCCGACGGGCGGATAGATTATGGCATTACTTCAAGTTACGGTTATCACATTGTTTCCTCCCTGCCCCCCAATTTGAACCACGAAATAATTCTCGGTGGTCTTAAGGGTGAAACCACTTATCACTTTAAAATCAGCTCCACTACGCCTTTCGGACAGCAAATGGAGTCTTTTGACCAAACATTCAAGACATCTAAATTCAAATCCATTACTTCGCCGGTTATTTCCGGCGGCCGAGTGTCTTATGTGGGTGGCAGTTATTTTATTGTGACTTGGTTTACCGATGTGAAGTCTGATTCCAAAGTTGAATACAGTACGGACCAAAAGCTTGTTCGCCCCGCGAGAGCGGGCGGTCAGGGCGATGTGACGGCCCATGAGGTGCTGATACGCAGTTTAAAACCAGCCATAGTTTATTGGTATCGGGTGAAATCGCGCGATCGCGATGGCAATGAGGCGGCCTGGGACGGCTACAGTGTGACGACCGCGTCTTCCACCGCTGATGAAAAAGATCCCTTGGCTATTACTCAAGTATCGCCAGTATCTTCGCCCGATACTTTGATAAGTGATACGACCGTAACTTTCCATTGGCGCACCAACCGGCCGGCGCGCGGCTGGGTGGATCTGCGCAGTAAGAAAAAGGGAAGCAAGCGCGTGAATGAGGGTGGTTTTTACAGAATTGAGCATGAGTTCACTGTTACCGGCTTAGTTCCCGCTACTGTTTATATCACTAAACTGCAAGCCACTGATATTTTTGGTAAATCAGTTACTACTGGTGAAGTTTCCCTAGCCACGTCTGGGCTTACTTCATCAAGCGGTTTTGTCTCATCTTCAGGCGGTGGAGTGAGTTGCGGCCAAACATACGCTTATGGCGTCAGTTGCCGTGATCTGGCAGCCGAGAGGAATTTGGCTGGCGACCTAAGAGAGTTATTATCCAGCGCTTTTAGCGGTCGTACGCCGTCTGCGGCTCTTCGAAATTGGTATACTTTGGTCAAGGCTTACGTTTACGGCGGCTATCCGATGGAGGCCATAGTCAAGGCTGTTAAATTCGGAGGCAAAACAGTCCACCCCGCTATTCCTTGGAGCGCTTGGAAGGATTCAGCCGACTATAAAGAGTATATCAATCGTTAAATTACGAATCATGAATCATGAAAAATAAGTCCCGCTGGCCAGCGGGACTTATTTTGAATTGACTATTTAAAATTCTTAGTTCTTAATTCATTATTCTAAATTCTAAATTCTATTCATCCGTCCGCTCGCTCAAAGGCACTTCAAGTTTTAGTTCAGTCCCGCCACGGAGAATTTTAAGCGTTACTTTTTGTCCTGGTTCATATTGAGCAATGGCGTTGGCCAAAGACTTCTGCATGGTGAGCTTTTGGCCGTTGACTTCCAGAATTACATCCCCCAGTTGCACGCCCGCCTTATCCGCCGGCCCGCCAGGCACTACGCCTGGGTCGCCCACGTTGTTTTTCACCAGGACATAAGCGCCTTCATTTACCAGCAGGCCATAGGCTCGGGCAACGGTGCGGTTGAGCATCAGATAGCGTACGCCCATGAAAGTACGCACGATCTTGCCGTGCTTTTTAAAATTAGTCAGCGCTTGTTTAGCCAGGTTGATGGGAATGGCAAAGCCCAAAGCTTCGCCTTCGCGGTTGATGGCGGTATTAATACCGATGACTTCACCCTTGAGATTTATCAAAGGCCCGCCGGAATTACCCGGGTTGATGGAGGCATCGGTTTGAATAGTCCCTTCCAAGGTTTCGGTCATTCCGCCGCCCGAGGCCGTGACAGTGCGGCCGATGCCGGAGATAATGCCACGCGTGACAGTGTTGCGGAATTCGGCCAGCACATTACCAATAGCCAGTACCGTGGAGCCGATGCGGATTTTATCCGAATCGCCGAGTTTAGCCGGCTTGAAGCCAGAGCCTTCTACTTTCACAATAGCCACGTCAAATAAAGGGTCTCGCCCCAGCACTGAGCCAGTGTATTCCCGACCGCCGCTTGTGACCACAGTGTAATCAACATTGTCACGCACTACGACGTGTTTATTAGTGATGATATAGCCGTCAGAGGAAACAAAAAATCCCGTGCCTCCGCCAATGTCTTGTTTGGCCACATCGCCGGCCAGATTAAGTAAGTCTTGGCTGATAACAATGCTAACTACCGACGGCAGAGTGCTTTCATAAGCCTTGATAACAGCTTCCTCTTCCGGCACTACTATATTGGTCACGGCTGGCGTGACTGGTTTAGTAGTTTTTGACGTGGTTGAAGTGGCAGCTAAGACTAGGCCTGGCACTACCAGGCCGACTAGCAATAAAAGGATAGTTTTTTTCATATATATTAAGATATTAAGACGGCTGTACCAATGAATCCTCCTTGTGCCAGAGACCACAGTGTATCCTAGATTTTTTGATTCATCACCCGTAGCCTTTTTTCAAGTTATACCCCTACGCCCCGCGGCCGCGGGGCTTCGGGGCATCACCCTCGCCATTTCACCATACGGGTGATCTCCCGCAGGGAAGACATCCCCCGGATGTTCTTCGGGGGGATTCCCTACCTGCCGGCCGGCAGGTGGCGGAGGGTGATAGATACAGCCGACTAGTATTATATCAAACTGTTGAAGTTAGGTCGAAGCGGTGATTAATCGTTTGACTTGTTTCAGGTTTTTATGTGATAACGCGGCAGGGTTTAAGCACGTGGGTCAGTTACAAATTTCACAAAATTGTTTTTAACTAACCATCTCCATAGCATATCCGCGGAGCGCCCTTCCTGAATTTCGCCAGCCACCAGTTTCTCAAAAACTTCGTGTGCCGTAAGTGTTATGGTCTCAATGTCACCCTGTTCGTGCTCTTCTAACTTTTGTTCTCCTAGCTCGGCATTTTTTACCAGGTAGTAATGAAGATCCCACTCAACCGAGCAGTGATATCGCCGTCCTGACTGCGGAATTGATTGTATTCTTTCAAGTTATCAAAAACCTTGCCACCGGGTAGACGATAATCAAACCCTTCCGCTTCTCGGCGCAGCTCTTTGGTCATGAGAAGCCCTTTTTGCCCGTCTTTTTCAGTTTCAATAATAAGACGCACACCGGGCGCACGTACTGCGGCCTCAAACATAACCCCCGGCTTGCCTTCCCACCTTATTACTTCAAACATCTTGCCTTGGTAGACAATTGCAAACTTCGGTTTCGTCGCTGGTTGTTTTGTATTTGGTTGCTGTTCCATGGCTAGACAATAAGCGGAATTTGTTCCAATTCCACCTTTTGGCCGGTGATTATGCTTTCAATGCGATAGGTGCCGTGGGTAGGAGCTTCAATAAAGCCATTCCAGGCCGTGCGAGCTAGCCCGCCGGAGTTCACCCAGTCAAACAACCATTCGTCAGTATAACGCGGGTCGTTTTGCGATATGCCGCCGCCGACGGTTCGCAGCCATAGGTGATTAAATTTTTCCTGACTGCCGATAGGTGGGGCGATAATGATGGGTATACCCAGGCCAGTGTAGAAAGACAGCTCCGATGGTTTGGTCCACAAAATATCAGTAGTGTGCAGCACTTGGCTGAAGCTACGGAAGTATTCATTTCTGGTTTCGCTGTGAATAATGTTGATGGTGCGGCCCAGGTAACGGTTGAGGCCAAGTTCGCGTACACCCTGACGGTAATAAGGCACGGTTTCGTGATGCGTGCCGGTGATAAGGTTGAGCCTAATCTTGTTTTGGCTGAGTTTAGTGCGTAGACTAGTTAGAATTTGTAAGCCCAGATTTTTTTGCGCCCCCGCCCCGCCAATGGCAAAGGTAACAGTCAGCGGGTGTTTATGGTTGAGCTTACGCCAATTAGCTCCTAAGCAATTAGCCAGAGTTTTTTTATACTTGGCGGCAAAAATTCCTTTCGGATCCAGGTTTTGTAAACGGCGCGACAAATCCTGTTTAATTATTGGTATGCGCGGGCCGCCAATTAACTCTTTGGGCAAAGGGAAGCCGGTGAGCAGAATATTTTCTTGTTTAACACCGTAAAGTTTTAGGCGTTCCACCACGCGGCCGTTGGGCGCTAAATACTTAATGCGGCTGGAGCGAGGATCCAGCGGAGCCCAAGTACGGCTGCAGTCGGCGTCGCAAACTACGCAATAAATATCGCCGGGATAGCCTTGCTCTTCAGCTGCGAAGGCCGCTTGGAAAAAGGTGGCGATAATAGGCAAGGGGTGGCGCTTAAGTCGGTCAATCAAATGTTTACCCAAACCCTTTTTTATCAGGCTAAAGGTTTGTTTGACCTGCAGATTGGGCGCGGATAAATCCCGTCGCGGATAAAAAGGATCTATCTCCTGAAAGTGATCCATGGCATCAAACACAAAATCTCCTATCACCGGCACGCTTTTGAAGCGTGAAATAGCTTCATAAGTCTGGCGCAGGTCGCGCCAGTGCTTGCGTTCGGCTTGGGGAATACCCGGATAGTTGTTGGCTATGATGACTTGTTCATAGGCCAGGTCGCGCAGGGCATAAGCCGCTCGTTCGTGACCGTAGCCCATATCAGCGGCTATAACCCAGGCTTTGGATGGTTTGCGTGGAGGCATACTTGTAGTATAACAAAAACTTCAGTATTTGTGTGCAGAGGCTTTAGACCGATTGATTTTTATGCTATGGCCTGATGGTCATAAATTAAAGTTGGTGTATAATTAGTCTACTATAAAAATTATATGAGTCAGTCACCCAACAAGCTTGATATAATAACGGCCAAGATCACCAGCTGGATAGGTTCAACTAGTTCTTTGGTCACTCATACAGTAATCTTTATCGGCGTGATGCTGGCGCCGTTCTTTGGCTTTACCCTTGAGTATGTGCTGCTGGTACTGACAACCATTGTTTCTTTGGAGGCTATATACTTGTCCATTTTTATTCAATATACTGTTAATCGTCACAGCGAAACTTTGCAAGATGTGGCGGAGGATATTGAGGATGTGGCCGAAGACGTGGAAGAGGTAACCAAGAATGTGGAAGAAATATCAGAAGATGTGGTGGAATTGTCGGAAGATGTGGAAGATATTTCCGAGGATGTGGATGTAATATCCAGCAGCCACAGGCAAATCATTGAAACACCAATTAGCGATTACGACAAACTAACTAACACCTTGCGGGGTTTGTTGGCCGAGGTGGAGCGTATCCGCTCGCAGCAAGCGCCGCCCAAGAGTTGATTGTCCACCCTAGAGCAAAACAAAAACGCCCGACCGCCAGCCCGGGTATTTTTATTAGCCCAAGCCTACCCCCCTACCCATGCGTGGGTGGGAGCCCCATAGTAGGCTTCCAGGCCACTATGGGGTAAACGCGGTGGCCTGTCCACCCGTAGGGTGGAAACCAGCTCGTGGTCGAGCTTAGGGAGTGGTGGAGGTTGGGGAAACTTATTCGGGGTGGCCAGATTGAGGCTGTAAACACTATACCTGTTCCAGGTAAGGTAATGCCCAGAGAGAGTAGAATTAGGATTATCCCCCTGCACAAGATGAGATACATCGTGTGCAGTCGGGTATACCATAAGGGGTATCCTAACCCCTATCCCTTATGAACATCCCCGGACCCTTCTGGCCTGCCCCTCATCTGCCGGTTGACAAGCATGAGCTATGGCGCAAAACAG
>JACRFN010000064.1 GCA_016217875.1 Candidatus Kerfeldbacteria bacterium | reverse complement strand
GCTGACCTCTCCCGATTGACCGAGGATTACCTTTACGCTATACAGGAGAGGCTAAACAACCGTCCCAGGAAATCTCTTAACTACCTAACCCCTAACCAAGCGCTGGCTCGGGAACTGGGGCACTAGATTCTAGAATTCACCATTAAAGCCCAACTGTCGTAAAATGTTAAATAGGACTATGACACCACCCCTATCTTCTCTATTGGAGAAGTTCTTAAATCATCTTAAAGAGCAAGGACACAGTCACCAGCTGACAGCCCGAAACTATCGGCTGTACTTGGGAAGATTTACCAACTGGCTGGGAAAGGAGCTTGGGGCTGAGGCCAAACCAGAAGACGTTTTGCCTATCACTATAGAAAGATTTCACCGCTGGCTGGGACGACCAGAGTTAAGTGGCCTCAAACTTTCAGCCGCCACACAAAATTACCACCTAGTTGCCTTGCGTTCATGGCTGCGCTTCTTTAAACAGCAAAACATCAACAGCCTCCAGCCCGCGGCGGTTAAGCTTAACCAGCCCAAACAGCAGCCTATCCTAACCATTAAGAACACTGAGCTGGCCCGACTGCTGGAGGCGCCGCTCCGGGCCAATGAATCTGAGATAATAAAACTAAGAGACAGAGCTTTGCTAGAATTACTCTGCTCCACTGGACTCAAGGTATCGGGCGTGGTCAGGCTCAGGCGCCACAACTTAACGGCCGATGGAACAATGATCAGCCTGCTTTTGCCAAACGCTCTAGCCAAAAACAATTTTCCTCTAGCCCATCAGACCAGATATTATCTCAAACGCTACTTGGAATCACGCCATGATAAAAACCCAGCCTTATTTGTGCGACACGATCGAGCTAACCAAACCAACAATTCGGCCCTGACCGCCCGCAGTATACAAAGAATCTTGGAGAGATATCGTAAAATGGCAGGCCTTAAGGGGAAGATTACACCTTCGGTCTTAAGACACACTTACGCCACTAATCTACTCCACCATGGTACCGACCTGAAAACCGTACAAGGGCTTCTCGGCCACCGCCATCTGGCCACCACCAAAACATACCAAACCAACGCCGCCTTGACCGGCCAACGAAAACCAACTAGTCTTATCAAGATTGCCAGGCTCATGGATCGATAATTTGTCCAACGCCCAGCCATCTACTAAGACTTCAGCCCTCGTGGTTCCCCCATCTGGAGTCACCTCCAAAGTGACAATACCCGCTCACCCTTGCCTCTGTAGCTCAATGGATAGAGCAAGGGACTTCTAAGCCCGAGATGAAGGTTCGATTCCTTCCAGAGGCAAAGGTGAGCGGGGTGAAATAAAACCGTGAACTTCCCCGCCTGCGGCTCGACTGAGCTCGCCGAAGTCCGGCGGGCAGGTAACCCCCGCGAACGCGGGACTTGATTCCTTCCCAGGGCCGGGCCTCAATAGGTGGTCGCTGAACGTGAGCGGTCCATTATTCTAAATGGGGGATTAATCCTAAATAGTATGTTGAACACAACTCTAGCCATCTTCAGCACCGTTGCCCTTTTATTTTCTCTTTTTGTTTTTAACGTAAATCCAGTATTGTGGATTTTGTCATATGGCATTTTTTATGGCTCTCACATGGGAATAAACAAACTCCGCGGTAAAAATTACGAGTCAACCACGGGGTTTTTCTTACTGACACTATTATGCCTCATCGGTTTCTTTTGGTTGTTGGGTGATAACCCGTGGTGGTGGCTAGTGATCATACCATTTAGTTATCCCTTCTACCGACTCTCTCTAAAGACAACCAGCCCAACATAAACTTATGCCCTCCAAGCTAGTTACGCGACCAAGCAAAAAACCAATCACCAAGAAAGCTCCGGCACCAGCCAAGCGCGCGCTGATTAAAACGCCGCTACCCACGGCCACGACGGCGGCAGCGGACTCCGGCCAGCCTGGCCAGCTGATTTTATCAACTACTCCCACCGGCCCGAGCTGGTGGGGCTGGGCTTTGGGTATATCACTGCTCTGCCTGCTTTTGGCCCTGCTTGGTAACTGGTGGTTTAAAAAATACTATCACACTCAACAGCCAAGCAAACAAACAAACCAGTGGTCCCAGTCAATTCCCGAACTCTCACCATTGACAGCCATAGCTCCCTTAACCGGACTGCCGGCCACGCCGCAAAGCGCTCAACGCCGGCCTTGGGCAGTAGTGGTGGAAAATTTTCCTAGCGCCCGGCCGCAGTCAGGGCTGGGGGCGGCTGACTTGGTATTTGAAGCGCCGACCGAAGGCGGCATCACACGCTTCTTGGCCCTGTTCCAAAGCCAGTGGCCCAGAGGCAGAATCGGCCCCATACGCAGTGCCCGACCGTATTTTAACGACTGGACCAAAATCTTTGGCGCTTTTTACAGTCACTCCGGCGGCACCAGCGAAGCCTTGCTGGACATTAAAAAAAGCCCGGGGCCGGCGCAGGACGTAAATGAATTTTTTAACGAGCAGGCCTACCAGCGCGACGATTCTATAAAAGCGCCACACAACCTGTTCACTACACCTGAGCGTTTCTGGAACTATGCCCAAGCCAAGGGCTGGATTACTTCCTTTACGGCCGCACCCTGGCATTCTTTCGGGCCGCAGCTACCAGCTGCCCTGCCAGTTACCAGTATCACTCTCCCTTACTACCCTCAGGACTACTCGGTCCGCTATGATTACGAGCCCGAGAGCGGCAGCTATCAGCGCTCACTCAATGGCACCAGACAAACCGACGCGCTGACTGACCAGCCGATTGAGGTGAAAAATGCTGTTGTCTTGCTGACTGATGTCACGCCTGTACCTGACGACCCGCTACTTAAAGTAAACATCCGCACCACCGGCTCGGGTAAAATACTTCTCTTTAGCCAGGGTCAAAGGTATGAAGGAAGATGGCAAAAGTCTGAAGCCGACGGTCCACTTAAATTTTTAACCCCCCAGGGCACAAGCCTTCAACTCACGCCCGGCAACGTCTGGATTTCTATTATGGACAGTCAATTAGAAAAAGAAATAATCACCCAGCCAGCCGCCCTTGCCCCCCTTTAGTTAACAGTTAAGGGTAACACTCTCTGTTGATAGATTTGTAATTTTTCCATCGGTGTCAGTCCTTTTAAATACTTCCCCAAATGTATCCGCTCATGATTGTACCAGTGGAGATAATCAGTGATGGTTCGCCAGG